>NZ_DAQR01000093.1:23632-25373 GCF_002502935.1 Methanoculleus sp. UBA413 | reverse complement strand
TCATTTGAATCGTTCTCCATTTGGTGTAGTGAAATCGTTCTATGGGCGAGGGTGTGCGTCAATTGTAGATAAGATGGCCGTTTACCCCCAGAAAATGATCCAGAACCCAAATCCAATCAGAATAATTCCGCTGGCGGCTTTAATGACATCCCGATATTCTCTGATTCTGCTTGACGAACCGTATCCCCCGAGGACTCCGACACCGACGAACGGCGTGAGCACCCCCGCCCCAAAAACGAGCAGAAGCGATAGATCCTGCACGGACCCCTCGATCAAGATTTTGCTCAGCAGGACGAGAATCATCGGTGCAGCACACGGGGCCTTGACAATCGAGAATATCATGCCCAGGACGAACAAGCCGACAAGGGTGGTCGAGTGCCGTTGTATAACGGATCGGATATAACCGTCTGCAGAGAGCGGGAGCTGTATCAACCCAAGCAGGTTCAACCCGGTGAGTACCGTGATCAGTCCCGCCGCGACGGCGAGGTACGGGCCGAAGCCGCCGAGCGACATCCCCACCAACAGGAAGCAGCACCCCATGACGATGTACGCGGCGACCAGCCCCAGGCCGAATATCATGGAGTTAAGGAGGCTGCTTCTCAAGCCATTGCCCGATCCGGTGGTATACACCAGTATGAACCCGAGTATCGCCATCAGACAGGGTGAAAAGCCGGAGAAAAGACCTAGAGAATAGGCAAATGAGATGTTCCAGTTTATCGGCGGCGAGTCCGTTTCCGATTCGGCTCCGGATAACGATATCTCGATCGCCGCCCTGATGCTCTCCTCGGTGATCTCCTCTTTGGGAATTTTAATAGTGCCGTTCACGACCACGGCCGGCACATTGGTAAAGCCATATTGGAGCCACCGATCCCATCCATCCGGTGTATTGACGTCGATCCGTTCAGCAATCAGAACATCATCATAGGTTTTCTCAAAGCCGACGATAATAGAATCGGTCTGTTTACATGGGGGACATCCAGGTGCATGAAAATATTCGATGTGAATAGCAGATGCACTGGCACAGGGGATCAGACCAATGAGACCTACCACAACCGTGACGGCAACTATTACATTCATTAACCAGTGAACCATGATATCAAGGCCATTTGCCTGAGATCAGTATGCTGGAAAGTACTCTCAGATCTGTGTTTCCATGTCTATACATTCATTCGGTTCCCAATCCGTCGATTACCAAGCTTATGCTCTCCGCTATGACAAGAGGGGGAAGCAACTGATGGTAGTTTCGTATCCTGCATGGAAAAAGCACAATATCACCTTCTCTTTCTCCGACGGAACTTCAGAAAGATCAATAATGCTCCCAATACTCCGATGATACCTATTATGTACCCAAGTGCATTTTCGATCAGATGGCCCAAGACGATGATCAGCAGCGGTGGAGGTGGTCCACTGCGAATGGTCACGTTCAGAGATTTTTCCGCTTGGTTTCCGAGGTTATCGGTCGCTATGACCGTGATTTTGTTCTTCCCCGAAGAAACCGGTACAGGGCATGCGAACTCCGTCCCGTTCCCACACGAAACCTCCCCTATTTCGCTCTGGATGACCACGCTCCGTATACCGGAAGGGGCATCGACCTCGCCATGAACCGTAACGTGAGGCGGAACGACGTCGATCCAGACTTCATCACCCTCTTTCGGGAAGGTGATGATGAGATTTATCTCCTCATCGCCGGGTGCCGGGTTTATTGCAGGAAACGCAATGATCATCAGTACGGCAACAATCA
>NZ_DAQR01000093.1:18441-23437 GCF_002502935.1 Methanoculleus sp. UBA413 | reverse complement strand
ATCAGTACGGCAACAATCAAAGCTATGCGCATAGCCGATCCAATCCCAAAAATTGGTTGAGGATCAACCTCACGGCTATTTGAACGGGTCGAGAATCCCATTTCCATTCCAATCACCCCAACCAATGAAGTTCTTAGTTGATGGGCTCGGACCAACGTTAAGAACAGAGTTCCTCATAATGAACACGTTTAACGGACTGCAATCCTCATGATGTTGATTCGTATATTTGTCGTGCATCGGGCTGACGGCAAGATCGCTGTACTGTCCACAGAATGAACTACCACTATATTCATCAAGGGCGCCATAGAGGTGGTATACCTCGTGCGCATAAACGCCAGATGGCGTTTGGGTAAGCGGAGTGTTAGGCAATCCTGGATACCAGTATGAAATCACGGCCATGTCTGCGTAACCCGTGCTAGTGCCTGTTGCATAACAGCCCTGATTGTCATGCGTTAGGTAGATAATCACGACCTGATCTGCTCCAGCCCAGCTTTTAATCGATCTTGCCATTTGCTCAGTAGCAGCGTAGCCCGTACCAGAGTAGCCGAGGTTTCTTGCTGCTGTTACCATCCATCCATTCGGGCCCCAGGAGCTGGACTGATCGCCCTGATTCTGTCCAGAAACAGTTACGGTCAAGAAACCGCCGTCGTTGACAAGGTTAGCGGCCGCAGGCGCTTGGTTGCGAATTGCCGTTGTCGCGGAGTTTAAGCCGCTCAATGCAGCATTCCGATTCGATTGGATCCAGGTTCCCTGAAAGTCTGGGACCGGAGTCGTGAAGTCCACGAATATATATAAATAGTAGGCTTTTCCAGTCGCGTGGGGTGCTGATTGCGATGAAGGGCTGACATAGAGAGAGCTACCTGTAGAGCTATCTATACGGCTATCAAGCGCAGAAGCTCCTGCGATACCGAGATGGCCGTCCTGAATAATTCTCGCAATTTGCTCTCTGTGCGCTCTGACGTATCGATCCACTTCATCGGCATTAAGTCCTAAAACAAGCCCCAACTCCTCTCCAAATTTGTCCAAGTTCGGTATTAGATAGTAACGATTGTCTACATCATAGTAATTGACCAATACCTGTTCTTCAAGAATTTGGGAATATTTCTTGACTTCCTCTTCAGATAAGCCCCACTTCAACTCTTCATTCCAAGAGCTCAGATAGCTTACCGTATCTTGGATAATCACTCTGTCATCGTGCTCCATCTCCATAGATTCTGCTTTTAGCAGTATCTCTAACGGTATCGGTTCCGGCGCGGGCACATCGACACCAACAATGAGGATTGGTTCCCCATCAATGTCGGTTGGACCCGAATATCTCTCATTACTTGCACTCACCACCGGCACCATCGCAATACTCATCAACAGTACAGCAAAGAGCACGGAAAATGCTCGCATTCCAATTTTTCCATTCATGTGACTTTCTCCTGTAACATCCCCGGAGGCAAAGGAGAAAACCCATAAATATGTGAAATACGAATATCTCCCTAGCCTTCGGGCCGTGGGGGGTTCATCCTATCCGTGCAAGGGCGGGTGAACCTCCACCATGGTGCGAACGCTATTTTGAGCATCCGCATGGGGACATCAACGTTCCGACGATTATAGTTTACGGCCATAGCGGCGACATGTCAGTCGGTCGTTTGCAAAAATGAGGGAATTCACCCGGGTGATGGGCGCAATTGCCGATGAAAAGGAGACATAGCTTTACGCTTACTCGAAAAAACGACTGCAATATCCGTAATCCGATCCTGATGACAGACGTGCGCTCCGGCAAGGAACGAGAACTATCATCCCATTTTCCTGATATTTCTCCCGTGCAAATGCGATATCTCCGGATCGAGATCCGCAAGCATGGCTCCCCTCGCAGAGCTCCGCCGACCGGTCATCCCGAGGAGCCCATCTCCATCTCTCCCCGATCTCATTCCCAGGACTTCTTGGAAGATTTTACTGTCATGGGGGAGAACCGGCATGGATGAGAATGGCCACCGGAAAGAGGAGAGGATTGTGGAGGGGACTAATGGTAATGTTTCGCATACCCTCCAGGTCCCCCATCACAAAAAGCCAGCTACTGGGGCTCCGTAGGGATGTTATATCTGTCCGCCAAGAGGGCATACCCGCCGTCGGTGGTCTGGATGACCGAGACCGCCCTGCCTATCGCGAAGGTGACGTTCAGTTCAATGTCCCACTCCTGGAGTCCGCCGGGATCGAGCTTCACGACGTGGGGGACGCCTACCCAGTCGGAGAAGATCAAAAGCCGAGGTTTGCAATACCACGTAACAGGGGCGTATACATATCCTCCACCGGTCGTTTTGATGATCGGAACCGACGCATTGAGCGCTCTCTTCTCGAGCACATTCCCACCCGGATCAAGGACAACCTCCTCCAGCGGTCCCAGCATTATGTTGCTGTAGATGACAGTACTTTTGCTTTCTGGACCTTCGCTCATGAAGTGCACGTCGTGGTAGAGTGGCGGCGTGCCGAGTGTCGTATCCCAGAGTAAATCGCCTGTGGCATTCAGTCGGAGTATCCACACGTCAAAGCCGCCTCTGTCCGGAAGAGAAATCCGACTGCCCACCAGGTAACCCCCGTCGGATGTCTGGACGATGATATCCTCAGAGGCCCTCCCGGTCGTCGGTCTGTAGGTCTTCCTCCACTCTTCCGTCAGGTTCCGATCTTTCTTGAGTACCAGGAGATCTCCTCCGAAAGTTCCGACGACGACAACCCCGCCGTCGGTAGTCCCGGCGACCGACTCCAAGATGCCAGCCTCCGCACTCTGTACTTCGCTCTTCAGGAGGTTCCCTGTCAGGTCAAAGAGCGGGGTTCTGGAACTTTCGGTGCTGGAACCGCTGACCGCTACGATGGTGCCTATTGCTGTCTCGACAACAGAAGCCGAAGCTCCCTCTCCGATGACATTCCAGTCGACGGTACCGTTGCTGTTGAGTTCGAAAACTCCATAAGATCGACCACCGCGCCAGGGCCAGACCTCCCCACCGATAAGATATCCCCCGTCTGCAGTCTGGGTTATGGTCCTGGCAATATCATCTCCCCCGGTATCGATGAGCGTCTGCCATTGTTCTGTACCCTCAGCATCGACCTTGAAGACCAGGATATCGCGGCCGATCTCGTCAGGAGGCATAAGGCACCCTGCCGTAAAGACCAGCAGAACACAGAACCCGATCACCAAGATGCCAATCTCTCTGGATGCAGTGGGTTTTGTGCTCACTTTTTTATCATTCCCTGTACCGCGTATTTCATCCTTTCGAACATTTTGTCCTTTTCATGGTCTTACGAGCCTAATAAAAAAAGGAGTTTTAGCCGTCCTCTGATCTATTCAGCCAGTCACGTACTTTACCACCCTTCCTTTCTCCGACGGACCTCCAGAAAGACCAATAATGCTCCCAATGCTCCGATGATACCTATCTGCAGATCGAATCCCAGAGTTGCCCGGCCAGAGGGTTCCAGTTTCAGGTCGAGTTCGTTCGTCACGTCTTCGAAGATAATCTCGCGCTGGAGGGTGAGATAGCCCTCTTTCTGAACGCTGACGGTCTGCCTGCTCCCAAGTGCGTTTTCGATCAGATACCTGCCGTCTCTTCCGGTCGTGTTCGCCTCCGAGAAGTCTTCGCCGCCATCCAGCCAGAATACTGATTCAAATCGCACGGATACGTTGTGAATCGGATTGCCTTTGAGGTCTGTTACCCTGCCCGAAACGGTGATCAGCGGCGGTGGAGGTATTCCAATATGAATGGTCACGTTCAGAGATTTTTCCGCTCGGTTTCCGAGGTTATCGGTCGCTATGACCGTGATTCTGTTCTTCCCCACAGAAACCGGTACAGAACATGCAAACTTCGTCCCGTTCCCACACGAAACCTCCCCTATTTCGCTTTGCACGATCACGCTCCGTATACCGGAAGGGGCATCGGTTTCGCCGATAACCGC
Source organism: Methanoculleus sp. UBA413 (assembly GCF_002502935.1). Lineage (NCBI taxonomy): Archaea > Methanobacteriati > Methanobacteriota > Methanomicrobia > Methanomicrobiales > Methanomicrobiaceae > Methanoculleus > Methanoculleus sp. UBA413. Next base: position 19,504 of record NZ_DAQR01000093.1, on the reverse strand, counting down.
AACGTGAGGCGGAACGACGTCGATCCAGCCTTCATCACCCTCTTTCGGGGAGGTGATGGTGAGATTTATCGTCTCGCCGTCGGGCACCGGACTTTCAGGTTGAAGACCTGAACATACTGTAGGAAACGCAATGATCATCAGTACGGCAACAATCAAAGCTATGCGCATGACCGACCCCATCCAAATTAAGCATCCGTACGGGGACGTCAACGTTTCGATAGTTATAGTTTATGGCCACCGTGGCGACGTATCAGTCGGCTATCTTTAAAAGCGGGGCGAGCCGTCCCAGCGATGTGCGCAATCGTACTGTAAATACCTACGAAAGAAAAAGAGATTTAGCCGAAGAGGGCTCCGAGACCGGCCATGCCGCTCTCTTCTTCCTCTTCCTTCTTCTCCTCTTCCTTCTCTTCTTCAGCGGCTGCGGGTGCGGCGGCTGCAGGGGCAGCGGCTGCGGGTGCAGCGGCGGCGACCGGTGCGACGGCGGCCTTGCTGATGGCCTCCTCGATGTTCACGTCCTCGAGTGCGGCGACGAGCGCCTTGACACGGGCGTCCTCGACGGCGACGCCGGCGGCCTTCAGGACAGCAGTCACATTCTCATCAGTTACGTCTTTGCCTGCGTTGTGCAGGAGCAGTGCAGCGTAGATATACTCCATAATGTATTCACCTCAAGTCTTGTAGTGTATTAGCCGAAGAGTGCTCCAAGACCGGCCATGCCGCTCTCTTCCTCTTCTTCCTTCTTCTCCTCTTCCTTCTCCTCTTCCGCGGGTTTTGCCTCTTCTGCGGGCTCCGCTGCAGCGGGTGCAGCAGCGGTTGCAGCGGAAGCGGCCTTCAGGGTCGCCTCATCGAGTTCGAAGCCATGGTCTGCCGCTACGAGCGCGACGGCCAGCATCTGCTGCTGTGCCCGTCCGATGATGAGGTCAATGACCCCCTTCTCGTAGATGCTCGCCTCGACGCCCACGTTCCGGGCCTCCCGCACCGCCTTGCCGATGATGGCGCTGATGGTAAGCCTGGTCGGTATGACGGCGTTGACCGAGAGGTTGAACGCCTGCTGTGCCGCAAGCAC
>NZ_DAQR01000093.1:11267-18129 GCF_002502935.1 Methanoculleus sp. UBA413 | reverse complement strand
CTCGCGGATCTTGACCTTTCCGCCCTCAATGGCTGCGGGAATTCCCACCTGCTGAAGCTCGCCCACAATGGGTCCGGGCTTGAAGGAGGTCGGTCCCTTCGGGACGACGATATCCTCAGGCGCAGTCTCGCCGGGCTTCGCCACCATCTTGGTCTTCGTCTTCTCGAGCAGTTTGAAGAGCTTGAAGGGGTTTTCGTTTGTGAAGATCAGGGCGCTCTGGCCCGTGGCGTGCTCGTTTAAGGCCGCAACGCTGCCGCCGAGGTCGCTTAACGCATGCTCGATCAGCGTGTTGCGGGCCATCTTCACCCTCGCGGTGCCGCGGAGGTTCCGCCTGATCTGCTGGACCTGTGAGGCGGGAATGCCATACATGTCCACGACGCCGACGAGCGTGTGCTCCTCGATGCTGCGCTTGATCTCGGCTACTTCTTCCTTCTTCCACCGGGGCAGATTCTGCGTATAGAGCGTCATCAGATCATCCTCACAGCCGGTCCCATGGTTGTCTTCACGTAGACCGAGTGAATATTCAGTGCCCCGCTCTCCAGGACGGACTCAATCCTCCGGAGGATCACATCGATGTTCTCAGCGATCTCCTCAGGTTCCATCGTGGCGGATCCAACCTTTGCGTGGAAAACCTTCTTGTCCTTCGTCCGGATCTTTACGGAACTGCGCAGACGCTGGACAATCGGCCGGATGTCCGTTCCCGTCGGGATTGGCATCGGCATCCGCCCGCGTGGGCCGAGCCTGACACCAAGATAACGACCGACGAGAGGCATCATTGCTGTCTCTGCAAGGAAGAACTGGTATTCTGCCGCCACTTTTCGCGCTTCACGGGGTTCTCCCCCGAGCCGCTCGATCTCCTCAGGTCCGATGATATAGTCCACATCCACATCCTTTGCCTGGGTGGTGATGTCGCCCTTCCCGAGAACTGCGATCTTGACGTTGTCAAAACCGTTCGGGAGGAGAATCGTCTCATCGATACGATTCTTGGGCTGGGACATATCGATATTCCTGAGGTTGACGGTGATATCCACGCTCTCCTTGAACTTCCGTTCCGGAGCTTTTTCCAGTGCCGTCGTTACGGCATCAAGTATACTGGTTTTATCAACCATCCTTTGCCTCCATAGTACGCGACCTCACGATCTTCTATGGTTGTCTGACATCTATGCGACGAGTACGCTGTCATATGTTCCGTCGTTGATGGCCTGGATCATCGCATTGGGTTTTTGTCCCTCAACGGTGACGCCGACGCTCACGCACGTTCCGACGACCTCTTTGACCGCCGATTTCAGGTCGTACGAGAGCATGTCATCAATCTTCATACGGGCGATACGGACAGCGGCCTCCAGCGGCAGGTCTCCTGCCACCTGGGTACCGGGCTCTGAGGCGCCCTTCCCGATGCCGGCCTCTTTCATGATGAGAGCCGTCGTGGGCGGAATACCCACATCAATCGTGAAGTTCCGCTTCTCGTCGACAGTGACCGTCACCGGCACCTGCATGCCGTTGAAATCGGCCGTCTTCTTGTTGATCTCGTCGACGACAGCCTTCACGTTGATACCGAGAGGTCCGAGCGCAGGCCCGAGAGGCGGACCTGCCGTAGCCTTACCGCCGGGTACCAATACCTCGACCGTTTCTGTCATACAAATTCACCAGCCTAATCCCTTTCAGGGGAATAGATGCCTGGGTTATCTAAGGTCACCGTGAGGGGATTTAAAGGTATAGGGAGGCAGGAGTACCACACCTGCACGCGGGAAAAAGAGAGATATGCTCAGTGAGATTCTTCAGTCCGCTCCACGACGCGGACCGAATCGCCCCGCACCGTGATTGGGATGGGAACCATGCTCTCATAGAGCTCAACGGTGATCTCTTCCTTCGCGGAATCGATCCTTTTTACGACCGCTTTCTCGCCCTTGAACGGGCCGGCGATGATCTCGACGATTGTGCCCTCGGTGATGCCGCTGACCACCGGTTTTGGCACCAGGAAGTGCTCAACCTCAGAGAGGTCGGTCGAGCCCTCCACCACCGCGCGCGCGTGGGGGATCAGCTCCACCAACTGCTCAATCCGTGCGATGGTGTCAGGGCTCTCCACAAGGACGTAGCCCCTCAGCTCCTCAGGCACCATGACGGCCGTCACATGGATGTCTTTCTGGTCCCGGGTCACTTTCTCGATGTTGTCGGCTACCGTCCGTTCCTGTTTTGCGGTCGTCTTTATTGCGTATATCCTGTTTGCGCTTGCAGCCATATCCATCATTTGGGCAGTACCAGCATGATCTCGTATATAATAAAGCCGACAAGGCCGATAAGCAGGATGCCGGTCGCTGCAACGATCGCGATCTTCGAGAATTCGTCACGAGTCGGCGTCCTCGCCAGTTTCAGCACACGCCAGTACTTCTTGAAGAATTCCTCTTCGACCTTGAAGGACTTTGCTTCCTTAAACTTCTCTTTATAATCCATCATACCGGCTCACTTCAGGAAGTCGATCTCAAACTGCTTCATCATCCGTGGCATACTCTTTTCGTTTCTCCCATATATTTGTGGTGACCGGACACCGGTGACAACGAGCAGCGTCCGCATCTTGCCCTGCATATCGGGATCGACCTGTGCACCCCAGATGATACGGGCATCGGGGTCGATTCTCTGGTAAACCTCCTGTATGACGCCTTCAGCCTCGGACATGGTCATGTCCGGCCCGCCGACCACGTTGACGAGCGCCGCGGTCGCCCCGGAGATATCCACGTCGAGCAGCGGGGAGCGCAGCGCCTTCTTGACCGAATCAGCGGCCTTGTCCTCGCTGTCACTCTCGCCCATACCGATCATCGCGACGCCTCCCCGCTCCATGACAGTCCTGACATCGGCGAAGTCGAGGTTCACGAGCCCCGGTGTCGTGATCAGCTCGGTGATACCCTTGACCGCCCGCATCAGCACCTCATCTGAGACCTTGAAGGCGGCGTGGAGCGGGAGGCGGGGCACGACCTCGAGCAGGCGATCGTTCGGGACGACGATGACGGTATCGGCCACTTCACGGAGGCGTTCGAGGCCTGCCTCGGCGTTCTGCGCCCGGATGGCGCCTTCGGCCGTGAACGGCAGGGTGACCACGGCGATGGTCAGGGCGCCCTCTTCCCGGGCCGACTTCGCGACCACCGGTGCGGAGCCGGTGCCGGTACCGCCCCCGAGGCCGGTGGTGATGAAGACCATGTCGCACCCCTCGACGGCCCGCTTGATCTCGTCCTCGTTCTCGAGGGCCGCCTCTTCGCCGACCTGCGGGATCGAACCTGCACCAAGGCCGCGGGTCCTCTGCCTCCCGATCAGGATGCGTGTCTCCGCCTCAGTCCTGATGAGGTGCTGGGCGTCGGTGTTGAGGGCAATTAACCGCGCCCCGTTGATACCTTCCTCCGACATCCGTGTGACCGTGTTCGAACCGCCGCCCCCGCACCCGACGACTGCGATCTCAGTCCGGAGTTCAATGAGGATATCCTCAAGCTCCTTGTCGATCTCGGTGGGCTCAGAAAAGCGCTGCTCCTCCCGCGCCCGTGAAAGTGCCTCTTCTACGATAGATTTCATGTATATCTCTCCAATCCCGGGATATGTATCCGTTTCGCGCTGGTTGTCTGCACCATATCGGGTGTGATCTTCCGCCCGTCGATCTCGACCGCTCTCCCGCCAGCTAGCATGGCAAAGAGCGGTCCTTTCGGAACTCCGTGTCTGCGCGCCTTCGCTGGGTCGAACCGAACCTTCCGAAGGACAAGATGATCACCCGCGATAACAGTGTTTTCACAGATAAGTAAGAGTTTTACGCACAAGGTAGTTATATCACTTGCGAGTCGGGAGGTCTCGTGCTCAAAGCCGATAAAGGAGGGTAGAACTTCTGTTGAGCCTTTCGAGAGGTGAGCCACCGGCAATTTCCCGAGAGCTTCGATAAACTTCTCCTTATTGATTTTTGCAGTTTCTTCTACCAGATCCGGGTTAATCTGCACCGGAGCCGGGGTTCCGTCTCCGGTAAGGCCGTGGATATGGACGCGTGAGCCGGGAGCGATCTCCTCCGCGAGAGCCCTGACCCTGAGGTAGGTGGTCCACTCGAGATCTCCAATATCAAGGATCTCTGACTCTGAGAGGAGGAGAAGTCCGGCGTCGTCGAGCATCCGCTCGATCCTTCGAACCTCGTCGGCGGGAAGCGATTTTCTGTCGATGTAGGCTGCCACGGCACAGCTCGCTTCCCGCATCTGCCGGATGAGGCCGAGGTCAAGAAACCCTATCTGTCGTGCCGGTGCGATGTGGCCGAAGGCACCCCGGGAGGAGAGCGCGATCTCGGTCTGCCGCATGGCGTAGTGGGTCCCGCCGAACCCGATGAAGTTGATCGTCTCCTCCGGTACCGCAGTGAGAATGCTCTCCGCCACGGCTCGTCCGGCAACCGGGTCGGCCCACTCGGTAGCGGTGGACCCGATCTCGACGAAGAGCGACGGCGTCGAGAGGGCCGTCGGGCCGTGGTGGGTCACCTCGTAGGAGACACGGTAGTCCTCCGGGGCCCGGGCGGTGAGGTTTCGAAGAATGGCGTGCATCCACGCGGGAGCCGCCGGTGCAAGCGCTCCCGGCTCCCCTCCGAGATCGGCGGTATCGTAGTTGCCGGTCACGTGCACGGTCAGGGCCGGCGTCGGCTGTGCACTCGCGTGCCGGGAGATGAAGATGATCAGGTCGGCTTCGATCTCCTCATCGATCCGGTCCTGGTAGATCAGGCGCCCGTCGACCTCATGGAACGTCAGTGTGTGGTCATCCGCCAGCGGCCATCTCCCGCCGGCCGCAAGGAGTTCTTCGAGGCGATGGCGGATGTTTACCCCCGCAACGTCCTGTTTTGAATTAATCAGCGCGATCCGCATCGGGTATATACGTGGGTCGGCGAGACGCTAAATGGTAGTGGAACATTTCACCTTATCTTGTGGGCCCCGGTGCAGATCGCCACCTCGCGCGAAGGACGCGGAGTTCGGTTGCCGGGCGGTATTGTCCCTTCGCGTCTTCGCGCCCTTTGCGTGAGGCTCTATTGTTATTCCCATCCACTAACTCACGCGAAGCCGCGAAGAGCGCGAAGATCTGTCCGGGTACCTGCAACACCCCTTCGCGTCTTCGCGTCCTTCGCGTGAGGCTCTATTGCCCCCAGCGCTGAAAACCCACGTGCTCTCGTGCGAAGGACGCGGAGTTCGGTTGCTGGACGGTATCGTCCCCTTCGCGCTCTCCCACGTGCGTTTGCGTGACGCAACAATCGCATGGAAATAGTAGATGCGATTGGTCCAGCCGTGCTCCTGACCGCCAGATAGTAAATCCTATCTCTCTATAGGCAGACCATGTGTGTACTATGAACGACGAGAAGATTCGGAAGGCATTCGAGGCATATGGTATAGAGAACGAGATCACCTGCCCACAGGCGTTTGAGATATCGGAGAAATACAGCATCCCGAAGATGGATATCGCCCGGTACTGCAACCAGCACGAACCAAGGATAAAGATCAGGAGCTGTCAGCTGGGCTGCTTCAGATGAGCCTCTTCCTCGAGGTCGTCCCGGTCAGTGAGGCCGTGGAGGTTGTGCGGCGGATCGCGCCCCCGCCCGGGTGCGAGGATGCCGCGCTTGAGGATGCCCTCTACCGGGTCCTCGCGAGGGACGTCTCTGCTGATATCGATATCCCCGGGTTTGACCGGTCGACGGTCGACGGCTACGCGGTCGCCGCGGCCGATACCACGGGGGCCTCCGAGGCTATCCCGGCGATGCTCCAGTGTCTGGGCCGGATAGGGATGGGGAGCGCGGATGCCGGCAGCATCTCCCCGGGCTCGTGCAGGTACGTCCCCACCGGCGGGGCCCTGCCTCGCGGTGCGAATGCGGTCGTGATGATCGAGCACGCCGAACTGATTGGGGACGATGTGCTCGTGCACCGGCCGGTGGCGCCCGGCGAGAACGTGGTCTTCAGGGGCGAGGACTTCCGGGCAGGAGCGGTGGTGCTCGAGCGGGGCCGTGTGCTCTCTCCCCGGGATATCGGGGTCGCCGCGGCGGTCGGTGCCGACCGGGTCTCTGTGGTGACGCCGCCGGTGATCGGGATCATATCCACAGGTAACGAGCTCGTCCCGGCAACCGGGGTCCCGGGGCCGGGGGAGGTGCGGGACGCAAACTCTTACCTTGCCGGCGCCTTCGTGGCGGAGCGGGGCTGCCGTCCGGTCTACTTCGGGATCGTCAGGGACGAGCGGGAGGCGCTGAAAAACGCCGTCTCTTCGGCGCTCGACAGGTGCGACGCGGTCCTGGTATCGGGCGGTTCATCAAAGGACGAACGGGACAACACCGCGGCGGTCATCGCCGACCTCGGTGAGGTGCTGGTGCACGGGATTGCCATTGCGCCGGGGAAGCCCACCATCATCGGGACGGCGCGGGGAAAACCCGTCATCGGGCTTCCCGGTCATCCGGCCTCAGCGTTTGTCGTGCTCGTCGCTATCGTCGACCACCTGCTCGCGGCGATGCGCACGACCGCGGTCTCCCGGCGGACCCTCCGCGCACGGCTGACACAGAACGTCCCCTCCACCCGCGGGCGGGAGGACTATATCCGGGTCAGGGTCAGGGACGGCGAGGCCGTGCCGGTCTTCGGGAAGTCGGGACTCCTCAACACCCTGGTGCAGAGTGAGGGGCTGGTGCGGATCCCGGCGACGAGTGAGGGGCTTGAGGTCGGTGAGGAGGTTGAGGTGATACTGTGGTGAAGCGATATCTCTCGGTCATAACACTTGCCGAAGCGCTGGCGCTCGTGGAGAACTCGTTCCAGGCGGTCCCGGGGGTCGTGCGGATCCCGGTGACCACCGGGGCGGTCGGCCGGATCACCGCGGAGCCCATATTCGCCAG
>NZ_DAQR01000093.1:7403-11007 GCF_002502935.1 Methanoculleus sp. UBA413 | reverse complement strand
GTCGGGGCAAGCGAGCAGAACCCGGTGACTCTCCCGGATGCGGCGAGGGTCAATACAGGAAACATCGTCCCGCCCGAGTACGATGCGGTGGTCATGATCGAGGATGTCTGGGTCGACGACGAGACCTATACTGTCAGAAAACCGGTCAGCGCCTGGCAGCATATCCGCCCGGTCGGCGAGGATATCGGGGAGTCGGAGATGATCCTCCCGTCGCATCACCAGATCCGGCCGCAGGATGTGGGGGCGCTTGCAACCTACGGGGTCACCGACCTTGCGGTCCTCAATGTCCGTGTGGGTCTGGTCCCCACCGGGAGCGAGCTGGTGCCGGCGGGTGTGGTGCCGCCGCCCGGGAAGGTGGTGGAGAGCAACACCCTGATGGCCGCGGCGGTCCTCGAGGGGGCGGGTGCAGAGGCGCACCGCTACCCAATCGTCCCTGACGACTACGACCTGATCCGTGATGCCGTCCGCCGCGGCGTCGCCGAGAACGATATCCTGCTCGTCTCGGCAGGGTCGTCTGCCGGAACCCGGGACTACACCGCTGATATCATCCGGGACCTCGGCGAGGTGCTGGCGCACGGGGTCGCCATCAAGCCCGGAAAACCGGTGATCATCGGTCGGATCGACGAAAAACCAGTGATAGGCCTCCCGGGCTACCCGCTCGCGGCCGCGACCGTACTCCGCGAGATCGTGCTCCCGCTCGTCGCCCGCTACGGCCTTCCCACCTGCGAGCCCGAGCGCGTCGCCGCCAGACTAACCACGAGCCTCCAGTCAGATATCGGGACCGATGAGTTTGTCCTCCTCTCGACAGGAAGGATCGGTGACCGGTGGGTTGCGGCGCCGCAGTCACGGGGTGCGGGTGTCCAGATGAGCGCGGTGCGGGCAAACGGGTATATGCAGATCCCGGCGCAGAAGGAAGGCGCAGAGGCCGGGGAGACGGTGGCGGTCAGGCTCTCAGTCCCGCGCGCAGAGGCGGAGGAGGCTGTTCTCATCACCGGCAGCCACGACCCGGCCCTTGACCACCTGGCAGACCTGGTCCGGCCGCGCGGTGTCGACATTCACTCCACCCATCTCGGGAGCATGGGCGGGGTGATCGCGCTGAAGAAGGAGGAGTGCCATGCGGCCCCGATGCACCTCCTCGCCCCCGACGGCACCTACAACACCTACTACCTGGAGCGCTACATGCCCGGCGCCGACCTCGTCCTCCTCTGTGTGGCAAAGCGGCAACAGGGGGTCATCTCCCGCGACGGACTTGGGTTTGACGACCTCCCCGGGCGGACGTTCATCAACCGGCAGAGGGGGTCGGGAACCAGGATCCTCCTCGATCACTGCCTCGCAAAGTGCGGGATCGACCCGACATCCATCCCCGGGTACGGGCGTGAGGCGACGACGCACCTTGCGGTGGCCCTTGCGGTCCGGACCGGGGAGGCGGATGCGGGGATGGGGGTCTACAGCGCCGCAAAGGCGCTCGGACTTCAGTTCGTCCCGGTGGCGACGGAGCGGTACGAACTCGTGATGCACCGTGCGATGCTCGACGACCCAAGGATTGCAGCCCTGGTTGAGACCGTCTCGTCGGAGGCGTTCAAGCAGGTCCTCCAGGACCTCGGGGGCTACGAGACGGACGAGACCGGCGTCCTGCGCGAACTGCAAGGGTGACCGCCTCTTCCGGCGTGGCGCAGGCCGTCACCCCCTCTATTTTCCATGTGCGAAGCCCGAAGACGGGTTTTCCTGTCTTGAGCGCGACCGCGATCTCAGAGAGCGTCCCGTAGCCTCCGCCGACGGCGATGACCGCGTCAGCGGAGTTGACCAGGACGACGTTCCTTGCGTGGCCCATGCCGGTGCGGATGACCACGTCGAGATAAGCGTTCCCGTCCCCGGTATCGGGGAGGATGCCGACGGTGGTGCCGCCCGCTTCCTTCGCGCCCTTGCAGGCGGCCTCCATAACCCCGCCGAGGCCGCCGCAGCAGACGGTCCCGCGGTTGCCGGCGATGAGGCGGCCGACGGCCTCAGCCTCCCTGTATTCCTCCTCTGAGCAGTCCCCCCTCCCGATGACTGCGATCTGCATGGGGGAGACTCGGAGGTTTGCCTATAAAGACCTGCCCGGGGTTTGCTCCTACTTCCGCGTGCGACCGACGATCCCCCTCACATACTGCGGATGAAGATGACTCGGTGCAGTGGAGTTCCGGGGTCAGAATAGTCCCTGAAACCCGGATTGCCTCATGCGAAGGACGCGAAGCCGCGAAGTAACGTTGCCAGCATGTACCGCTTCGTCTTCGCGTTCTTCGCGGCTTCGCGTGAGGTTTTGGTACGGAGGTGATACAGTCTCACGCGAAAGACGCGAAGGCCGCGAAGGGGGCTCTATACCGACCGGCAACCGAACTTCGCTTCCTTCCACGTGAGACCGGCGATCACTCCCACGGCCCCCTCAAGTTGAGGTGAAATGGTCCGCTCAGGAATGTCATTCCATGCCGCCCCCACCCCCCGACCCCGCACGGCACCACTCCAAAATGATTTGTTCCACGAGGACAAACGGTACACCAGAGTGTGGATATGAGGGATATGAGGTGAAAGAAGTCACCAGCAGTTATAACCCGCGTGACATCGAAGCAGGAGTCCAGGATTACTGGAAGAAAGAAAATACCTATGCACGCGTCAAGGCTCTGCGGAAGGGTGGAAAAACGTTCTTTTTTGTCGACGGGCCGCCGTATACCACCGGCCACATCCACCTCGGCACTGCCTGGAATAAGATCATAAAAGATGCCATCCTCCGGTATCACCGGATGCGGGGCGCAGACGTCATCGAGCGGGCCGGCTACGACATGCACGGTCTCCCCATCGAGGTGAAGGTGGAGCACCAGCTCGGGTTTGCCTCCAAGAAGGATATCGAGGAGTACGGTATCGCCAGGTTCATCGAGCAGTGCCGGGAGTTTGCGGTGACGCACATGGAGATCATGAGCGACCAGTTCCGGCGGCTCGGTATCTGGCTCGACTTCGAGAACCCCTACCAGACCATCAAGGAGGACTACATCGAGTCTGCGTGGTGGACGATCCAGCGGGCGGACGAGCGCGGGCTCCTCGAGCGCGGCCACCGGGTCGTGAACTGGTGTCCCCGGTGCGAGACCGCTATCGCCGATTCAGAAGTGGAGTACTGGGACGAGACCGATCCCTCCATATTCGTCAAGTTCCCCGTCACCGGGCGCGAGAACGAGTACCTGGTGATCTGGACGACGACACCCTGGACCCTTCCCGCAAACGTGGCGGTGGCGGTCAACCCCGAGTTCACCTACGCCCGGGTGCGGGCTGAGAAGGACGGCAGCGAAGAGATCCTCTGGATCGCCGACGAACTCGTCGAGTCTGTCCTGAAGATGGGGCGCTACCAGGACTACACGGTCGAGGGCCGCGTCCCGGGAAGCGATCTCGTCGGGACGGAGTACACATCACCGCTCGCCAGCCCTGTACCGCGCCAGTCCGAGATTCGGCACCGGGTTGTGGCTGCAGACTACGTCGAGCTCGATAACACCGGTCTCGTCCACATCGCCCCGGGGCACGGGTGGGACGACTACCTGGTCGGTATCAGGGAGGGGCTGGAGGTCTTCTGCCCGGTCGA
>NZ_DAQR01000093.1:6914-7192 GCF_002502935.1 Methanoculleus sp. UBA413 | reverse complement strand
CGGCGGACGATCACTCACCGCTACGGTCACTGCTGGCGGTGCAAGACCCCCATCATCTACCGGGCGACGGCACAGTGGTTCCTGAAGGCCACCGAGATCCGCGACTCGATGCTGGATGAGATCGCGAAGGTGAAGTGGTACCCGGAGTGGGCGGGGAGCGCCCGGTTCCACGATTTCGTCAAGGATTCCCGTGACTGGTGCATCTCCCGGCAGCGCTACTGGGGTATCCCTATCCCCATCTGGCATTGCGAGCAGTGCGGCGGGTACACCGTCATCGG
>NZ_DAQR01000093.1:1473-6659 GCF_002502935.1 Methanoculleus sp. UBA413 | reverse complement strand
TGCTCCTGCGGCGGGGAGATGCACCGGGTGACCGATATCTTCGATGTCTGGTTCGATTCGGCAGTCGCGTCGTGGGCGACCCTCGGGTTCCCGAGAGAACGCGAGGCGTTCGACCGTCTCTGGCCTGCCGACTTCATCACCGAGGGGCAGGACCAGACCCGAGGCTGGTTCTACTCCCAGCTCGGGGCGAGCAACGTGGCGTTCGGCCGCGCCCCCTACAAGAGCGTCCTGATGCACGGCTTCGCGCTGGACGCCGAAGGGCGCAAGATGAGCAAGAGCATCGGCAACGTGGTGACGCCCGAAGAGGTGATGGACCGGTTCGGTGTCGACGTTCTCCGGTTCTATGTCCTCTGGGCAAACGCTCCCTGGGACGACATGAAGTTCAACTGGGACGGCGTGAAGACCATCCACCGGGCGCTTACCATCCTCTGGAACGTCTACCGGTTCCCGCTCCCGTACATGATCCTTGACTCGTTCCAGCCGGCATCCGGGAATGACGGCCGGTGGGACGAAACGTTTGTCAGGATCCATATCAGGGATATGCCCGAGGAGGACCGCTGGATCATCTCCCGGGTGAACACGCTCGCACGGATGATCAGGGACGATCTGCAGGAGTACCACCTCCACCGGGTGACGCGGGCGCTCGCCGCCTTCATCCTCGAGGACCTCTCCCGCTGGTACGTCCAGCTCGTCCGGCCCAGGATGTGGCTCGAGGAAGACTCGCCTGAGAAGCGGGATGCCTACGAGACGACCTACTACGTCATGCGCCGCGTCATCGCGCTTCTGGCACCCTCCGCCCCGCACATCACCGAGGAGATCTACCAGAACCTCCGTCTCCCGGGAGACCCGGAGAGCGTCCATATGCTCGACTGGCCGGAGGCGGACGACCTCCTGATCGACCGGAACCTGGAGACCGCAATGGAGGTTATCAGGTCGTTTGATGATGCGGTCGCCACAGCCCGGCAGGCCGGGAGACGGAAACTCCGCTGGCCTGTCGGGGAGACGGTGGTGGTCACCGGGAGCGACGAGGTGAAGGCGGCTCTCGAGGACTTAAACGAACTCGCTCTGACGCGGGCGAACGCCCGGACGGTCAGGGTCGTCACCGGAACCTGGGACCGGATCCTCTGGCAGGCCGAACCGGTTATGCGGGCTATCGGCCCGGAGTTTGGCAGGGAGGGCCCGAAGGTCAAAGCGCTGATCGAGCAGTCGGACGGCACCGCCCTGAAGGCTGCCATCGAGCGGGATGGAAAGACAGAACTCGGCGGCTACGAGATCGCCGCGCGCCACGTCACCTTCGCGGAGGCCCTGCCCGAGGGGGTCTTTGCCGCGCCCATGAAGGACGCGACGGTCTATGTTGATGTCACCCTCACGCCGGAGCTTGAGGCCGAGGGCTACGCCCGCGAGGTGATCCGGAGGATCCAGGAGATGCGCCGCCAGCTCGACCTGAACGTCGACGACTTCATCGTTGCGGCCGTGGATGTCGCCGACGAGCGGGTGGCCGGGCTCATCGGGGTCGAGGAGTGGAAGAAGGAGATCGCCGGGGAGGTGCGGGCGGCGACCCTCACCGTCCGCCACGCCGACGGGAAGGGGCCGGCCGGGCCCTTTGCGCTCGAGAAGGATTGGGACGTCGAAGGCGTGCAGATGCAGATGGGCATCTCACGCGCCGGTGAGTGACCGGATCAGGGCCGCTCCTTCTTCTGAGGAGAAGAGGGGCGTCTCTTCCAGTTCCCTGATGCAGGTCCTCGTGGCCTGCACGGTCTCGCCTGTCATGGGGTTATACCCCTCTTTTATACACTCTTCCCGGTAGATGAGCGTCCCGCGCCGCTGCCAGGCCGGTGTTGCCGCCAGGTTGACCCCCCGTTCAAACATCATCTCGTGCATCGCGTCCGACTGCATGCCCCGGAGCGCGGCGGCGGCCTCCCGGGAGGTCATCCCCTCCTCGATCAATGCGCTCTGGCAGTAGGCGTTGATGTGGTTCCGCCATGCTTCGTTCTGCCGCGATACGAGGTACTCGACCGCAAACTCCCCTGCTGCAGGGATAGTCCGGGCATCAAACGCCAGCGGTTCGGCGCACCCAAGTTCGATCGTCAGCACGCTCGCCGCAACCGAGGCGGTCACGGAGTCGATCTTCTCCACCCTGCCGGAGAACGGCAGCGCCCGGAAGTAGAGGCTGATCTCGTCTGAGAAGGTGTAGGCGAACGCGGGCGTAAGGCCGCTCCCTTCGAGGATGTAGCGGCAGACCGCCCGCATGCTCGCGTGGAACGCGGGATCAAACGGTTTTCTGAGGTTGAGTGCGCGGGTCAGGCGGTGAAAGGCCCGGCCGTCGAGCCTGACAAAAACGGGGGGGAAGATGGTGAGGTTTGCGAAGATCTCCCGGTCTTTCGTATTCATGGTATAGGGGGATCCGGGGGTGGGTTTCGCGGTTATTCCTCTTTTGCCGGTGACCTGAAGATCCCGGGGATGTGGCGGACGATGACGATGTCACCGATGCTTTTTATGATGCGGAAGGGGATCTGCAGCCCTGAGTAACCCTTGATCTCCCCGATCTCGGGGTTGAGTTCGCCGACCGCAAGGGCGTCGATCTTTTTCTGGTCCACATCGATCACGACATCATCAACGCACCCGATAAAGACGGCTTTATCGGTGTAGACGTTCAGTCCAAACAGCTCTGTGATCTGCGTTCTCATCGGTATCCTCTGAAGGTATATTACTATAAACGATAAAAAGGTACTGCTTTGCATGGATGCCTCGCTTGAGATTGGGAACCTGGCCGGGATTCCGGTCAAACTGCACTGGAGTTTCCTCCTGGTGATACCTCTCTTCGCCTGGATCATCGGGAGCCAGATTGAGCTGACGGTCGAGTTGATTGCAATCCTCTTCGGCGTCCCGATCGACCTGACGCTGATCGTGGCCAATTTCAACCCCTACATCCTTGGGACTGTGGTCGCGCTCGGCCTCTTCGTCGGGGTCTTCATCCACGAGATGGCACACTCGCTCATCGCGAAAGCGAAGGGGATCAAGATCCACAGCATCACGCTCCTTATCCTCGGCGGCGTCTCCCAGATGGAGGAGACCATGCCGGACCCGAAGGTGGAACTCCCCATGGCGCTTGCGGGACCGCTCACGAGCCTTGCGGTCGGCGTGATCTGCGGCGTCCTGGTCTATGTCTTTGAGGCCGTCGTCCCCGACCCGGCAGTCGCCGGCGTCCTTATCTTCGTCTTCGGTTACCTCGGTCTCTTAAACGTCCTGCTCTTCGGGTTCAACCTCCTCCCAGCGTTTCCCATGGACGGGGGGCGCGTGCTCCGTGCGTGGCTCGCCCGGAGGATGCCGCTCTCCCGCGCGACCCGGATTGCCGCCGACGTTGGGAAGGCGTTTGCAGTCCTCTTCGGGATCATCGGGTTCCTGCTCCTCAACCCCATCCTGATCATCATCGCCTTCTTCATCTACATCGGGGCGAACCAGGAGGCCACCTACCTGCGCTACAACATCCTGCTCCAGGACGTCACGGTGGCTGACGCGATGAACTCCCCGGTCATCACCGTGGAGCCGACGATGCCGCTCTCCCAGGTGATAGCGATGATGTACGAGACGAAGCACCTTGGGTTCCCGGTGGTGGAGCGGGGTTCACTTGTCGGGATCATCGCCCTCGCGGATGTCCACAAAGTCTCGCCGATCGACCGGGAGGCCATGCAGGTGCAGGACGTCATGACCCGGAACCCGACAACCCTTCCGCCGTCGGCACCACTTCTTGACGCGCTGAGGGTCATGTCCGGCCGGGATATCGGGAGGATTCCCGTGGTCGCGGGCGATACCCTGGTCGGGATCGTCACCAGGACGGATGTGCTCAGGGTGATGGAACTGCGGGAGGAGACGTAGTGCTTGTTGTCATCTTAAATTTAGAGATCTCCCGTCTCTCTTCGCGTCTTCGCGTCTTCGCGTGAGACTTCGGTACTCTCTATTACCCCTCACGCGAAGACGCGAAGGGCGCGAAGGGGCGTTGCAGGGGATTATACCAACCTTCGCGCACTCCCGCGTGAGACCAGAGTGCCCGTCCCAACACGCGACAAAAGTTTCTAAAATAAGATGACACGATGCAGTAGTGGACCGTTTTCACCTTATTTTGTAGTCCTTGATGCGTGAGGTGGTACGTCAACAACCTCACGCGAAGACGCGAAGGCCGCGAAGGGAAGTTTCCTACATCCGTTACCGAACTTCCGCGTGCTTTCGCGTGAGATAATGTACAAGGGTAACGAACAAGGCCTCTCGCGTTGGACGCGAAGCGCGCCATGAGCCCTCGGCTCATAGATGAACATGAAAACCGGCTATGGCCGGCACGTATTGGGAATAGCGGCCTCTTCGGGCGGACGTTCTCCATACCTGGAGGATGTTTTTCATACTAGCCTTGACGGGGACTCTCTACACCCATTACCAAACTTCGCGGCCTCCCGCGTGCTTCCGCGAGAGTTTTCGGTGTTGGATAATGATAGGGTCTCACGCGAAAGACACGGAGCCTCGACGGGAAGTCGACGGTTTGACCTCCGGTTGGCTTCCTCAAAAATGTTAGCGAAGTACTGTTAAAACACCATAACCCCGTCAACCGGCGTCTCCCCCGCGACCTTCCGGAACTCCGCGAGGCTTCCAAACGGCCGGCGTGCGGCGATGGCTGCGGCCCTCTTCTTCCCGACGCCCGGGATCCACCGGAGCGCCGCGACCGGGAGTGTGTTGACCTCCACCGGGCAGGGGAGGGCCGTCACCGACCGCATCCCCTGGTCCACCACGACGGCGTCGAGCACGCTTCCCACCGGGAGGGCGAGGGGGATCCCGACCAGGATCGGGTATGAGCCCATCTGCCGCCCGAACGACGGCTTCCCGGTGACCTCGATGATGACCTCACTGAGGATGGTGCCGGCAGGAAAGACCCGCTTGAGCATCGGCTCGTCAAACTCTCTCCTGGTCCACTCCTTGAAGGCGCGGAACCGGGCGTCGTGCAGCCCGAGGGTGTTCTCCTCGTAGGCCGCCGTCCCCTCAAACGGCATCACCTGCCTGATGTTCACCCGCCGCACCAGGAGCCCGGCCTTGAGCACCCGCCGGAGGAACGCCTCGTTCGCATCGAATGTCGCCGGCGTCTCCCCCGCGAGGCCGACGATGAAGTTCAGGCCCGGGAGGAGTTCCGGGATACCACCGGT
>NZ_DAQR01000093.1:0-1270 GCF_002502935.1 Methanoculleus sp. UBA413 | reverse complement strand
ACCACCGCCGGATCGGCGGTCTCCATCCCGAAGGCCGCGATGTCGCCCGGTGTGTGACCGGCGACGATCGCCGCGAGTGCCTCCCGGGCCGCCTCCTCGTGCCGGGCGATGGTGCCCGGGTTGATGTTGTCGATGTGCAGGGTCCGGAGATCGGGGGCGCTCTCCCGGATGGCAGAGAAGAGTTCCCGGAGCACCTCCGGACGCGGGACCGGGAACTCCCCGCCGCTGCTCTGGTAGGCGAGGAGGTCTGGCTGCCGCCCGAGCCTGAAGTGACGGGCGCCCGCCGCACGGAGTGCCGCCACCTCCTCCGCGATCCCCCCGATGCTCCGGTAGCGCGGGAGGCCGTAGAAGGGTTCCGTGCAGAACGAGCACCCCCCGACCGTCGCCCGGGAGCACCCGGTCGCAGTCTCGAGCTCGCACATCACATACGGGAACGCCGGGTGCCGGGCGATGATCCCGGCGCCGGCCACGCACCAGGGGTCGGTCAGGGAGTAATCGGTCGAACCGGCCGGCTCCCCGCCCGAGAGCCAGGCGTCAAGCGCGACCGCCGGCGACCCCGTGAGCGTGACGTCAAACCCGGTGATCGCCTGCCTGATAGCCTTTCTCCCCCCACCCGGCGCGTAGCCAAACGCGATAGGCCCGCCGATGGCGGTGGTCGGTTCCCGGAGCAGGGTCCCGAGCTGCTGGATCTCCGTGAGGGTCGCTGGCTTCCCCCCGATGTAGGTGCCGGGCACGGTCAGCCCTGCGATCATCACCACGAGATCGCCGCGGCCCTGGCCGGCGACCAGGGCCGGGTCGGACCTGACCTGGTCGATGGTGACGTAGCCGGGGGTGTAGCCCCGCTCGGAGAGGACCCCGGCAACCTCTCTCACGTAGGGGGAGATGTAGGGTGCAACCCCGAGGCACGCAGGCTCGTCGACGTAGCCGTCGATGATGAGGGCGTTAGTTGACCCCGGCATCTGCTACCTTGCCTCCCCGGGTAGACTCACGCGAAGAGCGCGAAGCCGCGAAGACCATGTGGTTGATACCTCTTGTACCTTCCCTTCGCGTCCTTCGCGGCTTCGCGTGAGGCCACGGTGCACATGCGATGCCAGATACAATGGTCCACTAGATATCATATCCGATCAGGCGGAGGAGCTCCCCCGCCCAGAAGAGTTTTCCCCGCTTGACGGGGTCGACGTTCCGGTCGGCGAGGTCGAACCCGATGATCCGGACCCGCGCTGCGCCGATCTCGTCGGCGGCAAAGACCGCCCGGTCGCCGTCGGTGAAC
>NZ_DAQR01000096.1:0-4341 GCF_002502935.1 Methanoculleus sp. UBA413 | reverse complement strand
GGGGGTGGGGGCCGGGGAGGGGGATCGCTCCCTCCCCGTACAAGCCGGACCGGGGGCGCAAACAGAGCCCTGATCCCTCACTCGCCAAATCGGGGTGGTTTTCATGGGAAATGTTAACTGAAATGCTCCACTAGACCCGGTGCACCGTCCCTGCCCCCCCCGGCCGGAAGGTCTCCGGGTATCTCTCCCTGATCTCCCTGATCTTATCGGTACAGTGCGAGGCCGAGAGGTAGGCCACCCCAGCGAGGGCATCGATATCCTCATCGGTGACGGTATGAAGCCCGCCGATGACTCCCCATACCGGGCCGTCCCGGGAAACCCGGTCAATGATCCGGCTGATATGCGGGTGTGCGCACCCGGTGACGACCAGGAGACCGCCAGCCATGGCGATCGCGAGCGCTTGTTCCCTGATATCGGTCCCGAGCGGGCCGGTCACGGTGATGCCGCTCACAACCTCAGTCCACCCGTCGACGATCACGGGCGTGGTGTACTCCCGGATCAGCCCGAGCGTCTGCGCGGAGAAACCGTCGTGGACGAAGACCTCCACTGAGGGGTTTGCGGCGAGGACCGCCCGGAGCCCCCCGGTGTGGTCGTAGTGGTCATGGGAGAGCACGAGATACCGGATATCTGCAGGTGTGATCCCGAGCGCCTGCATGTTCGATAATAATACGTCTCCTTTTGCCCCGGTATCGAAGAGCAGCCCTGCCTCGTTGACCAGGCAGGAGAACCCCCAGTCCGGGATGAGTCCCTCCCGGAAGGGGATGTTGTTGTAGACCTCGGTGAGGGTGGGCATCAAAAACAGACTCCTGCCTTCTGGTCTCTTCTCCCGGGAGATTATGCTTCGCGATGGGGCAAGAATCCGGTGCAGGCGAAAAAAAATGAGGAGGCGGTTGAGGAATTACGCTATGACGTAGGCTATGGAGACGCTGGCGGTCACGTCGATCTCACCGACCTCGATCGGGGTCGGGACGGCGGCCCCCCCTGCCTTCTCCATGGCCGCATAGCGGTTGTCGTAGAGCATGGGCACATAACTGTTCCCGACGTTGACCTCTTTGACGTCGACGATGGTCTTGCCGAGGGCGGCCGCGACCGCGTCCGCGTCACCCCGTGCCTGCGCAACCGCGGCGGTCAGGGCCTCTGACCGGAGTTCCTGCTGCTTTGCGTCGCTCAAGGTCAACGAGAGCCGGTCGACACGGTTTGCGCCGCTCGCAACAGCGAGGTCGATGATCTCACCGGTGCGGTCGACGGCATCAAGCCTGATCTCCAGGTTGTTGATGACCCGGTAGAACCTGATCTTGGAACTCACCAGGGGTTTGTCGTTCTGCTCGGTCACCGGTATGATGGTGTAGCCGGCGGTCTTGAGGTCCTTTGCTGGAATGCCGGCGCCCTTCAGGGCGTTGACCACGGTGTCCATCTTCTGGGCATTCTGCTGCTGCGCGATTTTGGCATCGGCGTTCTCGGTCTCGACAGCGAGCACGATGATGGCCAGGTCAGGGGTGGTCGTCACCTTGCCGGTGCCTGATACATGGATCAGCTTATCTTTGGATTCCTCCGGCTGTTGCGCGGTGACGTTCCCGATCACCGCGGCACAGAGGACCATCAGGGCGATCCCCAGAAATGCTATCTTTCCTCGCATTGACATCAATCATCACTTCATCTGGCGAGAATAAATGTCTTGCTTTAACTACGGGAATTTTCGTAGTTTTAATGGGGGGATTTCCGAAAATATCTCCTTTCCTGTTACCGTCACTCCCTGTCGGTCTCCGGCGACCACCCGAGCGCCGAGACCAGGCGGGCGATCAGGACCGCTATGTAGATGGTCCCGCTCGCGGCCTCAAGCAGGGCGAGCGACCTGGCCTGGTTGGTGATCGGCGTGATATCGCCGTAACCGAGCGTCGCAAGGGTGACGAAACTGAAGTAGATGAACTCGGGGAACGCGAAGGTGCCGTCGGGGTTATGCCCGGGATCGGCCGTAAACGATCCCGGATGGATGCTCTCGACGAGGTCGTAGGCGGTTGCCCAGGTGAGACCCATGAGAAGGTAAACAGAGACTGCCCCGTAGATGGTGTCGGTGGTGATCTTTTGGGTCGTGAGCACCCGGGAGAGGACGATAAGTGCGGTGGAGGCGTAGAAGAGGAGCGTAAAGACGCTTCCGGCGCTGTCGAGGGCGGGGACCCCGGTGGCGAGGTAAAGCCACCCGAGGAGAAAGGCGGGGACCGCGAGGAGGACTGCGATCACGACCTGCCGGCGGCGGTAACTCACAGCGTAGACCCCGGTGATCAGGATGATGGACGAGAGCACTGTCAGGGCGACCGGGCCGGTCGGCCCCGCAACCACGTAGGGGTATATGACGAGGAGAAGGATGAGCGATGCCAGCAGGTAGTGAAACTGCCTCGCCCTGGCGTGGGCGAGAAGCCTGGCGAGAGGCCTCACCCTGTCCCCCTCCCCTTCGCGGGTCACGTCAGCGTCGTGTCGCCCGCTTCCCACATCAGGGTTTCGATCGCGTCCAGCAGTTCCCGGGCAGACTGGTAGCGGTCGGCGGGGTCTTTTGCGAGGCACCTGAGGATGATCGGGTCGAGTTCCGCGAGTCCCTCCTTGATCAGGGAGGGAGGAGCCGGTTGCTCATGGAGGACCGCCCCGGCAAACCCGGCGAGGTTCTCATCGGCAAAGGGGGTCTTCCCGGTCACGAGTTCGTAGAAGACGATGCCGAGCTGGTAGATGTCGGTCCAGGCATCGGTCCTCCCGAACCGCTCGGGCGCGATCTGCTCCGGGGCCGCATACGCGAGGGTGAACCCGGCGGCGATGGTGGTCTCCCGGTTCGCCGCCAGCGTCGTGCTTGTGCCCCAATCGGTGATCTTCGGGGTCGTCAGGTCGTTCGCGAGAAGGATGTTCTCCGGCTTGATGTCCCGGTGGGCGACGCCCCTCCCGTGGGCGTAGGCAAGCCCGGCGGCGATGCCTGCAGCGATGCGGGTGGCGGTCTCGACCGGGACGGGCTTCTCCAGGTCTGCGAGGGTCCGGGGCAGAAACTCCATCTCGACGAACGGTACCGGGAGGATGTTGACCGAGTAGACCGCCACGATGTTCTCGTGGGCGAGGTCTTCCCAGAGCCGCATCTCCTTCATGAAGGTCTTTCCAGTCGCCTCGTCGTAGGTGACCGGGATCTTCACCGCTACGGTTCGACGGTCATCGCGCCTGACCGCCGAGAAGACCTGCCCGAGCCCGCCTCTCCCGACGAAGGCGACCCGGTCATAGCGTTCTGCAAGTTTGGGCGGGAACCCGGCCGGGTGGGAGGGCGTGGTCCGGTATGCTCCGGGGAGGATGGTTGCGCCCGGATCGCCGCCGGCATCCGCTCCCCGTGACTTCTGCAGGTATACGGCACCGAGCACGGATGCACCGCCGAGAATGATGAGGGCCAGCGTCATCCATGCCCAGGGGAACGGCTCGGCGATCGTCTGGCCGGGTTGTCGCGGCGCCTCACCGGCTGTCCCGGTCGGTGTCGGTTCCGGTGTATCCCTGGCCTTCTTATCCTTGTTCTGGCCGGGGGCTGCCCCGCTCTTTCCAGGGGCGGTGTCCGTATCATCGCCCGGCTGCTTGCCGGCAGCCTCGATAGCCGTAGCGTCGGCATTGGAATGCTCCGGTGGTCCCCCCGCACCCAATACAGCAGGGCAGGCGGCTGAGAGGAGCAGGGCTGAGAGCAGGAGCAGGACGGCCGTCCGTTCAGGCAGCATCCAGCACCGGCGTCCCCCCGGGAAGAACGAGGACGAGGGTTGCCCCCGCCGCGCCCTTTGCGAGTTCGACGAGGTCCCCGTCGTGGAGCTCCCAGCGCATGGGCCGGTCGAGCGGTGTGCCGTTCACGAAGGTGCCGCCCGTACTGCCGCAGTCCTCGATGAGCCAGGCACCATCCCGGTTGCGGGTGAGTCGGGCATGCGGCCGTGAGACGCGGGTGACCGCCGCGTACTCCTCGCCGAGGACGATATCCTGTCCCGCTCGACCGGGTGCGTCCGGGTCCGCCCGGCCTATGGCGATGGTGTCGTGCCCGAGCGGGAAGGTCCTGCCGTCCTCCGATCCGCCGAGGAGGATGGCGGCCGGGAGCTGCCCGGAGAACTCTCCCGAGAACGCCTCCCGAACCCCGGCAAGCCGCTTCGCGAGCACGGCATCGGTGAGCGTCAGTTTCAGGTTCGAGAAGAGCCCGAGGCTCCTCGTGATCGCCTCGAGCCCCCCGGGCACGAGCGAGTATTTCCAGACCGGGTGAACCCCTTTTGCGGTCGGGCGGGAGAGGCCGGCCTCCTTCTTGACGACGCCTATGCTCAGGAGTTTGTCGAGGTGCTTCTTCGTGTTCTC
>NZ_DAQR01000046.1:438-7627 GCF_002502935.1 Methanoculleus sp. UBA413 | reverse complement strand
CCTCCCCGTCAGCCCCTCCCCCCAAGGGCAATATCCACCACGGTCCGGTATACTGGGACAAACCCGGGAAACTCTTCTCTGGAGCCACACCCCGGGGCACGGCTCCTCCCGCCGGGTATCCCCACGCACTCCCCCGCTCCCACCAAACTTACCCCGGTCCTGCCTGCCGGGCCACGCCCCGGGCGGCCGCCGCGATCTCCTCCGGGTCGCCCAGGTAGTAGTGCCTGATAACATTCAGGTCACTGTCCAGTTCGTAGATGAGCGGGTAGCCGGTGGGGATGTTGAGATCCGCTATCTCGTCGTCCGGGATTCCGTCCAGGTGTTTGATGAGGGCGCGGAGGCTGTTTCCGTGAGCCACGATCAGGACCGGCAAACCCTGCCCGAGGTCCGCCGCGATCTGGCTCTCCCAGCAGGGGAGCACCCGCTCGAGCGTGTCGTGCAGGGACTCGGTCGCAGGCAGGCTCTCCGGGTCCAGGTCTGCGTAGCGGGGGTCGAACCGCGGGTGCCGGCGATCGTCCCACGGGAGCGGCGGCGGCCGCACATCATACGCCCTGCGCCAGAGATGCACCTGCTCCGCACCGTACTCCCGGGCGGTCTCCTGCTTATCCAGGCCCTGCAGGGCGCCGTAACTCTTCTCGTTCAGCCGCCACGACCGGTGCACCGGGACGTACATGAGATCGAGGTCGTCCATGACGATCCAGAGCGTCCGGATGGCCCGTTTCAGGACCGAGGTCCAGGCGACGCGGAACGTATACCCGCCGTCCCCAAGAAGCGTCGCCGCCCGGTGGGCCTCTTCGATCCCCCGGGGCGAGAGGTCCACGTCGGTCCAGCCCGTGAACCGGCCTTCCCTGTTCCAGAGGCTCTCGCCGTGCCGCAGCAGGATCAACTCAACCATCGCACTTCCCTGCCCCGGGAGCTTCCAGGCTAAAAATGCTTGCGCATACCCCTGGCGAACACTATATATGCCAATGCAGGCATGCACTGGAATACCGTAATCCTGCGGGGACTGGTCAGGCACCGGCGCGAACGGTCCCGCCGCTCCCCGCTGCTCCGGGGGTTATACCTGATATGCAGAACGTGATACCAAGACGGAAGAAGACCATCCGGGATATTGAGGTTCGGGGGAAGAGGGTGCTTGTCCGTGCTGATTTCAATGTACCGCTCAATGATGACGGCTCCATCGCCGACGATACCCGTATCAGGGCCAGCCTGCCGACGATCCGCTACCTCTGCGAGCAGGATGCACGGGTCATCCTCTGCTCCCACCTGGACCGGCCGCAGGGAGTGGTGGTGAAGCGGTTACGTCTCGCCCTCGTGGCCAACCGGCTCTCGATGCTCCTCGGCCAGCCGGTTCTTGCGCTCCAGGACTGTATCGGCCCTGAGGTCGAGAGTGCGGTTGCCGGGATGAGCGGGGGAGACGTCGTCCTCCTCGAGAACTTGCGGTTCCACCCGGAGGAGCGGGCAGACGACCCGGCCTTCGCGGAGCAACTCGCCAGCCTCGCTGAGATCTACGTCAACGACGCCTTCGGGGCCTCCCACCGGGCCCATGCCTCGATCGTGGGCGTCCCGGAGCACCTGCCGGCGGTGGCCGGGCTCCTGCTCACGAAGGAACTGGACGCCTTTATCCGCATCCTGAAAGACCCCGACCGGCCGTTTGCGGCCGTGATCGGCGGGGCCAAGGTGAGCGACAAGCTGGGTGTCCTTGAAAACATCGTGCCCCGGGTCGACCTTCTTGTCATCGGGGGTGGCATGGCGGCGACGTTCCTTGCAAGCCGGGGCTACGGGACCGGGGCGTCATCCGTCGAGACCGACCGCCTGGATGACGTGCGAGGGATCTCCGCAAAGGCAGCAAAACTCGGTGTCCGCCTCCTCCTACCCCAGGACGTCGTCGTCGCCGGGAGGCTTGACACAGGCGCCGGGGCCCGGGTCGTGCCTGCCACCGCCATCCCGGAGGGGCTGGTCATCGCCGATATCGGCCCCGGGGCGGCGAGCGAGTTCTGCCAGGCGCTTGCCGGATGCCGGACCGTCGTCTGGAACGGCCCGATGGGGGTCTTTGAGGTCCCTGAGTTTGCGGAAGGAACCCGCCGGGTCGCCGCGACCCTCGCCAACCTCCCCGGCACCACGGTCATCGGCGGCGGTTCGACCGCTGATGCAGTGATCCGGTTCGGGCTTGCCGACGAGATGACCCATGTCTCGACCGGCGGCGGGGCCGCGCTCACGATGCTTGCAGGAAAGCCGCTCCCTGGCGTGGAGGCGCTCGAAGATGCGGAGGAGCCATGAGACGCATCGGCATCCTAACGAGCGGCGGCGACGCCCCGGGCATGAACGCCTGCATCAGGGCTGCGGTGCGGACAGCGCTTGCGCATGACCTCGCCATCGTCGGGATACGCCGGGGGTATACCGGGCTCATCGGCGCTGATACGATACCGCTGGACCGCGCTGCGATCAGAAACACCATCCACCTCGGCGGCACCATCCTTGAGACATCCCGGAACTCTGACTTCTACACAAGGGAGGGGAGGCTCCGGGCGGCTGCTGCCATCGAGCGGATGGGGCTTGACGGCATCATCCTGATCGGAGGCGAAGGGACATTCCACGGCGCAAGCCTGCTTGCCGCCGATGCTGACACAGCAGCGCTCGTCGGGGTGCCGGGGAGCATCGACAACGATGTCTACGGGACCGATTACTGCATAGGGTTCGATACGGCGGCAAACTGTGCGGTTGAGGCTATCGACCGCATCCGCGACACGGCCCGATCCCACGAGCGGCTCTTCTTCATCGAGGTGATGGGGCGGACGGCAGGGTTCCTGGCGCTCGAGAGCGGCATCGCCGGCGGCGCCGAGGAACTGGCCATCCCGGAAGAGCAGGTCTCGGTCGCCCGGATGAGCGAGCGGATACGGGCGGGGTTCACGATCGGGAAGAAGAGCGCGATCGTTGTTGTGGCGGAGGGGAAGACGCCCGGCATCTCCTTCCACCTTGCCCGGGAGGTCAAGAAGCACCTTGACGTTGAATCCCGCGTCGTCGTCCTCGGGCACCTCCAGCGGGGCGGGCCGCCGACGCTCCGCGACCGGGTGCTCGGGAGCCTTCTCGGTGTCGCCGCCGTCGAGGCGCTGCTTGAGGGCCGGAGCGGGTGCATGGTGGGAGAGGTTGGGGGAGAACTTGCGTGCACGCCGCTCGAGGAGACCTGGCAGAAGAAGAAACCGCTCAACGAGGACCTGCGGCGGATATTTGCGATCCTCTCTGATTAGAGCGGGAGGGCAGGTATACTGGGGTACCTCTCTATCCCGGGAAAGGAGAGCAGAAGATGGGCTGACTCCATGGACGCAATCGAGGTGATCGGACTCACCAAACGGTTCGGCGACAACATCGCCGTGAACGGAATCAGGTTCAGGGTGGGGGAAGGCGAGACGTTCGGGTTCCTCGGCCCGAACGGGGCGGGCAAGACCACCACCATCAGGATGCTCACCGGCATGACCCGCATCACGAGCGGCCACGCCCTGATCCACGGTCACGATATCGTCCGCGACACCCTGGCCGCAAAGCAGTTGATGGGTATTGTCTCCGAGACATCGAACGTCTACGACGAACTCTCAGCCTGGGACAACCTCATCTTCACCGGCCGGATCTATCATCTCGGGAAGGCGGAGATCCAGAGGAACGCCCGGGACCTCCTCGAGACCTTCGACCTCTACGAACGGCGCCACGAGCCTGCAGAGGCGTTCTCGAAGGGGATGAAACGCCGCCTGACGCTTGCCATGGGGCTCGTGAACAGACCAAGGGTCCTCTTCCTCGACGAACCAACATCCGGGCTTGACGTCCAGAGCCGGCGGATCATCAGGGACGTCGTCCAGGACCTCGCCCAGAAGAACGTCACCATCTTCCTGACGACCCATGACATCGAGGAGGCGAATGTCACCTGCGACCGGGTCGCTATCATCAACCGGGGAACGATCGCGGCGATCGATGCGCCGGAGAAGTTGAAACAGACCTTTGAGAGCCTCCAGTCGGTCGAGGTCTCCTTTGATACCACGAAGCCCGGCCTCCTCGAGGCGCTCAGGACGCTCCCGCAGGTCAATGAGGTCAGGAAAGAGGGGGATAAGTTCCGGCTCTACACCGCGGACCCCCCGGAGGTCCTCGGTTCCCTCTGTGTGCTTGCGAAAGAGCAAAACCTGCGTCCCATCAGCGTCACCACCCGCGGACCGAGCCTGGAGGAGGTCTTTATCCGCCTCACGGGCCTCTCCGTCGGCACAAAGAAGGAGACGGGAGAAGCCGATGCCGGGCTTGCTTGAAGAGATCTCCTATGATCTCGGTGCTGCATGGGCGATAGCAAGGAAGGACATGAAGATCTACTACCTCAAGCCTTCCATCCTGGTATCCAGCCTGCTCTTCCCGTTTGTGATGTTCCTCGCCTTCGCCATAGGGAGGAACGCCCCGCCGGGAACTCTGATCCCCGGTCTCCTTGCTATCACCCTCCTCTTCAGCGCCTCTTCCATCGAACCGGTCTCAATCCCAATCGAGCGGAGGACGAAGACATTCGACCGCCTCCTCTCCGCTCCGGTCTCGGTCCGGGCAATCGTCCTCGGGGCAAGCCTGAGCGGCGCAATATTTGCATCAGCGATCGGCGTCGCGACGACCGCGATCGGTCTGGTCGCCTTCCGCACAGGAATCCTCCACATCGTGGCGCTCCTGACTGGGATCGCGCTCACCTCGCTCTGTTTCTCGACGATGGGCACGCTCTTTGCCGCCTACCGCACAGAGAACGTGGGCGAGGTGATGTCGCTCTTAAACCTCGTCCGCCTGCCCCTCCTCTTCATCAGCGGGGTCTTCATCCCCATCGCGAGCATGCCAGCATGGGGGCAGAGCATCGCTCTCCTCTCGCCTCTCACCTACGCCCACGACCTGATACTCTTTGCGTTCGATGGGACGACCCTCTTTGGCCCGGTCGCCGATACCGCCGTCCTGGTGCTGGCGCTCATCATCTTCCAGGCCGCAGGGGCCCTCCTTTACCAGAGGTCACGGGAGTGAAGAGTGCAGATATTCGACGAGATAACTTAAATTGCGCTCAATCTAAACTCTAACTATGCCTTTTTCCGGCCCGCTTGGAGAGCGATCTATGGTTGATGAGGGAGAGCCGGTTCACGAGATAGGTGCAGGAGGGGAGGGTTACCGAAGGCTGAACCGGAAGTGCATGCTCTCGATGTACATCGGCTATGCCATATCATATGCAGTACTCCTGGTGGCCTACCTCCTCCTGAGGACCTACTCGCAGGAATTCCTGGGCCCTTACTACGACTTTGTTCAATACGCCGCTCTGGCGGTCCTGGCGGTCGCCCTGATCTATATCGTGGCGGCCCCTCCGGTCTACTACGCCCGGTACAGATACCAGATCACTGAAGACAAGGTAGATGTGCGCTATGGCATCCTCGTGATACGACACATCCTGGTGCCGATCGAGCGGGTGCACCAGGTGGAGGTCTCCAGGGGTCCGATTGACACCATGCTCGGGCTCGGGGATGTCACCATAACCACCGCGGGGGGGGATGCGACCATCAACTACCTGGAGATTGAAGAGGCAGAGAAGGTAGCAGACCTGCTCAACGACCTGATCGGGAGAATGCTCCAGGATAGGAAGTCGAATCCCCAGACCCCCTGCCCGGGGCCTGCAGGCGAGTGACAGAAACCGGAGGTAAGAGGTTGCAGCAGCGATACGGACGACACCCTGCCAGAAGAGACGCGGTACCATTCTCCATCGACCTGAACCGGCCACCGGTCGGCGGTACGAACAAGACCGTCCTGAAGGAGACGGCAGAAGCGCGGCCCTGTCGGGATCTCCGTGCCCGGGTGGTATGAGCATGTCCAGCGAAAAAATCAGGTGCCATCCTACCGTCATCGTGGAGAAGACGCTTGGGGCGTTCCCCTCGGTAGTGGTGGTGCTGATCCTCCTCGTTGCATGGATCGATAGCAGCGCAATACTGAGCATGCTTGTGCTCGCTCTTGTCGCGCTCCTGCTCTTCTACTACAGGCAGTGGAAGAGAACGACCATCCAGTTCAATGATACAGATGTCGTTATCGAGAGGGATACCCTCTTTCAGATGAAGAAGACCCTCCCCTATGCAAAGATGGCATCGGTCAACGTGAACCGTGACATACCAAACAGGCTCTTTGGGACATCGAAACTGCTGATCAACATCAATTCCGGGACCAGCGCCATGGTCCCGGAAGCGGTCCTGACGTTTGAGCGGGATGTCGCGGAGAGGCTACGGTCCGAGATGTCGCAACGTCTCTATGACCATGACATCTCCCCGGACGAGGAGGAGACGATCGAGTCCCTGGCAACGTTCACCCCGCTGGACGTGATCATGCACGGTCTCCTCAGTGTCTCAACCTATCAGACCCTGCTTGGCTCGGTGTTCCTGGCCTACTCCCTGTTTGAGCTGTATATCTCTACGGTAGCGGGGGTTCAGGCGGGCGGTGGGGCGATGTTCTCACTCCTGATGTTCGTTGCAGTCCAGGTTGCACCGTCGGTCTCGCTGATACTCCGTTATTACAACTACAAGGTCTACCGCAGGGGCGATACGGTCTACCTGCAGCATGGGCTGATCAGGACCTACAAAACATCTTTCGACGTCTCAAGGATCAATGCCGTCCGTGTCAAGAGCACGCTTGCGGCCCGGCTCCTGGGGAGGTCGTGTATCGAGGCAGAGGTGGTAGGGCTGGTATCAGAGGGCGGGGAGCGTTCGCGTCCGGTTCTCTGTCTGCTCAAAGATGATGCAACCCAGCAGCGGGTTCTCCGGGAGCTGGTGCCGGAGTTTGTTTATGAACGTAGACCGAACAAGCAGCCCGAAGGCGCAAAGCGTGTGCTTCTGATACGGGCCGCCGTAACATCCCTGGTGGTGGCTCTGGCGATGGTCGTCCCTTCAGTGTATGTTTACCGTGAGGTTGCAGCCCTGACCGGGGTCATCGGCACTCCGAGCGTGGTCTTGCAGTATATGCTGCCCCTGGTTGCGGCGCTGGCAATCCTTGCGATACTCTATGCTGCGCATGTCTCTTACAGGGTCACGGAGTTCGACGCCGGTGAAGACCTCTTCACGTTCGTGAACGGCGCCGTCGACCGCGAGACCGTCGTTATGAACTACGATAAGGTGCAGATGGTCTGGATCACGCAGGGGCCGGTCGCCAGGATCTTCGG
>NZ_DAQR01000046.1:0-310 GCF_002502935.1 Methanoculleus sp. UBA413 | reverse complement strand
GGGCCGGTCGCCAGGATCTTCGGTGTTTCCAGGGGAAGCGTGTACATGCTCTCTTCTACCGGGAGTTCGAGCATCTCTTCAGGGTATTTCCCCGGGAGTCAGCTCGAGCGTATCAACGAGATCGTGATGGACCGTATCACCAGCGGGAGATATGATTACCGCAAAACAGCATCTGACCGGAGCAGCCCGGTTGTCGATGAGGGAGCCCCGAAAAGACTGTGAGACCACGGTGGGGTCCCGGAATGGTCCGGTGGGGTATCATCCCCCGGGCGGCGGAACTCGCAGACCCCTCCTCATAGCCCCCCCCCCC
>NZ_DAQR01000134.1:16180-63973 GCF_002502935.1 Methanoculleus sp. UBA413 | reverse complement strand
GGGGGACGGAGGGGAGCGCTCCGTGCGGGATGGGACGAAGGCCAGATATGATCTGCTAATTTGGAATCGGTGTACTAGTGCATCGACTCTCAATAGAAAGCGAGTATCGATCAGTTTTCGCACAAGACAACCGCAATCCAGGGGCCACGCCCGGGGCGGGGTGGGGCATACAAGGAGCGCCTTCTTCCGGGAGGGGGTCGCCCTCTCCGGAAGAAGAGTTTGGGGACAAACCCCGAGATTACCAGCCGCCCCGGATCTAAATACGAGACTCCTCTTCTCCCTTCCCGCCCGTCACCCGGAGATCGTCCGCAAACCAGACAGTCCTCTGCGGGTAGGGCATCTCGATACCATTCTCCTCAAGTTTCTTCACGATATCCCAGAGAAGCTCGGTCCTGACATCCCACCAGTTCTGGGTCGGCGCCCATATACGGGCAGTCAGGTTGAGGCAATCATCGCCGAGGTTATCAACAAAGACCGACGGCGCCGGGTTCTTCAGCGCAAACGGGTGAGCCTCGATGACCTCCTTCGTGAGCCGGATTGCCTCGTTCGCATCGTCCTCATACCGGATGCTGATTGAGTACTCGAACCGCCGGGCAGCGTTATGGACGTAGTTGGTGATATTCGAGGTGAAGACCTTCTCGTTCGGGATCCGGGTGTAGATCCCATCGTAAGTCTTCACGATGGTCGAGAGGATCCTGATATCCTCGACGCTGCCGCTGACGCCAGCAACGTTGATGCTATCGCCGATCTTGATCGGGTGCTCGAACATAAGGAAGAGCCCTGAGACGAGGTTCGAGACGACGCTCTGACTGGCAAACCCGATGACGAGACCGGCGATACCCCCGGCCACCAGGAGACCGGAGAGGTTGATGTTGAGGTACGGGAGAGCGACGATGACTGCCCAGATGACGATGATGTAGTAGATCACCTTTGCGATGAGCTCGCGCTCGTTCTTGGGCAGCCGCTCAGCGAGGGCTCTCCTGACATTTATCGAGACTATTTTAGCGATTGCAACCCCAACAGCGATGATGACGACAAACCACAGGACATCGCTGACGGTGATCGTACCGATACCGGTAGGCGTCTCCAGGATACCGGTCACATTGAACGTCACGACAACCCCCACTCCATGAGATACCCCCGGTCGAGCACCGGGATCTTCCGCGCTTTATACAGTTCAATGGATCTTGCCATACCCGGAATGGGCGGGGAGTCGATGAAGTCTGTCTCTGCCATAACCGGGCTGACAATCTTCATCGTGGCGGTGGTCGCCACGATATCCCCATAGTAGATCTTCATATCGACACTATCAAAGACAACAGACGAGACCTCGACCCACTCGTGGGACGCGTTCTGGATGGAGAGTTCCATCACCCCCTCACTGAAACGCTCAACCTGGGGTATCTCCGAATACACCGCACTCCTGTACCAGCGGACGATGACCCCGCTGGTCGGCGAACCGTAGAGCGCATATTTCTGGGTGCCGGTGCCGAAGACATCCAGCACCTCGATACCTTTTTCAGACTCCAGAAAGACGCCGATCTCGACAGGAAACTTCAGGTAGATCGTCCGTGCAGCCCCGGGCTCAATAACTATCGGGGTAAACTCCATCTGTAGAAAATCCGTGACCTCCTTTGGGAGGTTGACCGGTTCCACCGGGTTGATGATGATCCTGGCCGTCTCCGAGACCAGGATCCGCTTGAACGCACGCCCTTCGCACCTCCGCCGGTAGGTCAGGAGACCGTCAATTTGTTCGGTTTCCACCAGGATATCGCCGACTTCGCAACGAAAAGTGTCATAGTACTGCCCGAACATCAATTATGATCTGCAAATAATCAAATATCAACCTACTTCAATGGCACAGGGTGCCGCTCCCGCGTCCCGGCATCCGGTCGGGAAGAAGCCCGTAAAACGAGCAATCTGCACAGTCAGGGAATGAATGACGTATATTGTGGGAACCCCGGATGTTTGGCACCCGGGCAATCTGACAAGGTATAAATAACAAGTTGCCCTGACAGCAGAATCCGGAGAGGATAAACAGACACCCTTTTAAGCGGGAGTTCCAGACACTTTTCAAGCGTGTTTGTTTCCGATCGCAGTGGTACACCCCTCATCGTCACCCCCGGCAGGGCGGGTAACCGCCTGGGACCGGAACCGGTAATAGTCAGGAGGCACTGTACCTGCCGGCGCCAGGGATCTCCACCTGCGACCCGGAGGGGGAGGGGGCCGGCGGCTTTGCGGGGACGAGAAATTGTTCCCGGGTGATGCGCGTGAAGATGAACCAACAGAGAGTCAAAGAAACCATGAATCGGAGCCAGGTACCCGTGAGTATCTTCGACCACCTTCAGCAACCGGCACTCGTTCTCGACCGCGAGGGGCGGGTGGTCATCTGGAACGACAGCATTGCACAATACACCGGCGTTGCGGCGGCAGAGATCATAGGAGAAGGTGGCTATGCGCACGCAAAAGCGCTCTTCGGGGAGAGGCGCCCCACCCTGGCTGACTGCGTCCTGACGCACAGCAACCCTGGAAGCGACTACTACCGCCTCCTGGCCCATGACGGCGAAGAGTTGCTCGCCGAATCGCGCATACCCCTGGTCTCAGGCAGGAAGGTTGCCTGCATGGCCGTCCCGCTCTATGGCCCTGCAGGCAGGCAGATCGGTGCGGTCGAGACCTTCCAGGACATCCCCCGAGAGGAGCTGGTCAACGAGTCTGCCGGGGCGCCGGAGGACGAGGTACAGGTCCTCGCAAAATCGCTGCCAGATATGATCTTCACGCTCAACCGGGATGGTGTCTTCCTGCGGTTCCTCTGGACTGGAGGCCGGGATCTGGGGCTGGATCCGGCAGAGATCACGGGCAGGACACCCCGCGCCCTGTTCCCGGAGGAGGAGGCAGACTTCCTCTCCCGGGCTGTCCGCAGGGTCATCGAGACGGGAGAGGTGATCTCTGAGACACGGTCGTTTCTGTGGCACGATGAGCAACGGTCGTTCCAGGTCACCATTCATCCGCTACACGACGCCGCCGGAGAGATCGTGGCAGCCACCGGGGTTGGCCGCGACATCACGAGGGAACTTCTCCGTGAATGGACCCTCCAGGAGACCAGCCGGTTCTCCAGCCTCTACCTTGACCTGCTCGGCACCGATATCTACAACACCAACATGGTTGCGGCAACCATCATCGAGATGCTCAGGGAACGGCTCTCCGGCGAGGAGGCGGAGCTCGCGCAAAGGGTCAAGAACACGATCGAGCAGGGGATCAACGTCATCAAAAACGTCGAACTCTTAAATACGCTCAACAAACACCACATCCGCCTGGAACCGGTCGACCTTGATGCCGTCATCCGCGGCCAGATCCAGCGGTATGCAGGGATCGATATCCACTACGAGGGAGGGAGCTGCATGGTCTGGGCAAACCCCCTCCTCGAACACGTCATATCCAACCTGATCAGCAACAGCATCAAGTTCGGCGGGATGAAGGTGCGGATCGATATCGGGGTCATGGAGACCGGGGATATCGTGACGCTCTCCGTCGCAGATACCGGCATCGGTATACCGGACCACTTAAAACTCAACGTCTTCGATCGCTTCAGCCAGGGCAGCAAAACCGCTTCCGGAAGCAGGGGCCTTGGGCTCCATATCGTCAAGACCCTCACGAACCGCTACGGCGGGCGCGTCTGGGCGGCGGACCGGGTGCCGGGCAGGCCGGAGGAGGGAGCGGCAATAAAGGTGATCCTGCAGAAGTGTTAGGGCGGCGAACCCGGTACTCAGGTATATATTCCCTGAGAAACCATATCATACCGCATCATTCCCACCGGGGACTTCTCCAATGATAAGAACCATATGTTTTAAAGAACGGCGATATATCGAAGAGCTGAGAATTCTTACCCGGGCGACCGCGCTCGACTGCATCATCGATGAGCGCTTCGACCGCATAGTATACCTCATAAAAGAGGGAGATATGGGCCTTGCTATCGGCAGGAAGGGAAGCAATATCCGAAAGATGCAGCGGGTCCTCGGGAAACGTATCGAGATGGTCGAATATTCTCCTGAAATTGAAAGATTCACAAAAAATGCTTTTAAACCGGCTGACGTCGTCGGCGTGAAGAAGGAAGACGACGGGCGGCTCACCGTATACGTCAATAAAGGCGATCTCGGCATTGCTATCGGGAAAGGTGGGTGCACCATCGAGAAGGCACGGCTCCTGCTCTCCCGGTACTTTGATACCGACCTCGGCGAGGTGCTGGCAGGGGGAGAGGCCCATGCGTGACTGGAGCATCCTCGACGAGGTCTGGCAGGTCATCCAGGACCGGGCGGAACACCCCTCGGCCGAGAGTTACGTCAGTTCCGTCCTGACTCACCGAAAGGGGATTGACAAATCCCTGGAGAAGGTCGGCGAAGAAGCGGTCGAGTTCATCCTGGCCGCAAAGAATCAGGTCCCGGAGAGGACGGTCTCAGAAGCGGCCGACCTCCTCTTCCACTTCCTGGTAGCGTTGCAGGCATCAGGCACCGACGTGGCAGACGTGCTTGATGAACTTGCCGCCCGCCGGAAATAACAACCTTTTGTGATCTCCCGGTACATCAAGGGAGGGGATCGTTTCACCTTTATTTTCGGGTTTGAGTGCGGATGGTCGGCCGCACGCGAAGTCGCGAAGACGCGAAGGGTTCCGGTTGGGAGGAGTTACACGGGCTTCGCACGAGAGGCAACAATCGCATGGACAAGAGTAGATGAAATGCTCTACTAGTGGATTATTTCATCTTAATTTGCAGGTCTTGGCGTGTATCACGCGGAAGATCGCGAAGGGATGTGGAGCGTTCATGGGGCAGAGCGCGAGGCTGTACGCAGGAAAGCAATCTATTCGCCAGGCTCTCACCCATGCTGTGGACCGTGGTGGGCATCGCCCGGGGGATGGGGACAGGGGAGGGGGCTCGCCCCCTCCCCGCACAAGCTGGATCCGGGGCACGATGCACCAGAGCAGGGGGTCTCCCACTCGCCAAATCGGGGCGGTATTCATGGAAATTTTAGCTGAAATACTCCCGTAGCGCGAGGGGCGTACCTTTTTCGTGCGTGAGCAGATCCGTTCAGAGGTACTCCTTCAGGTCCACCATCCTCGGGAGATCGTCTTTCCTGACTGCTGCGGTCTCCACGACCGTATCTTCGATCATGATGGGAGCTCGGTAGCGCAGAGCGATGGCTATCCCGTCGCTCGGTCGGCAGTCCATGATCTCGGTGCGCGAGCCCTGGCTGAGGAGGAGTTTGGCGTAGAAGACCCCTTCCTCCAGGGAGTCGATGTGCAGGGCGTCAAGCGTGATGTCAAACCTCCGGAAGAGGTCGACGATGAGGTCGTGGGTGATGGGCCGGGGAAGCATCTCACTATTCAGTGCGTTGTTTATCGATATCGCTTCCCAGAGGCCAACATATATGGGTATTGTGCTGTCACCCCCGGCATCCAGAACGACTGTCGGCGCCGCTCCCATCTCGCTCACCGACATGAACACGCCCTGCACCCGGCAACGTTGAGCAGTCATGTGATCTGACATGAGTCTTATAGTGTTTAAACCTTGGGGTGGATCACCGGTGCTTTCTGGCGCGGGCGAGGAACTCACGCCGCATTATTGAGAGGCTCGGCAGCAGCCCGAGGAAGATGTTGAGGTAGTAGAGGATCAGTCTCCAGAGAAGAACAAAGACGCCGACGATCGATGACGGGACGAAGAGGCTGTAGAACGACGTGGCGCCGAGCTCCGCAACGCCCGAACCCCCGGGTGTGAGCGGGATCATCATGATGATAGCGATGACGAGCTGGACAACGAACGACTCGATGAAGTACGGCTGCTGCCCCAGCCCCAGGAGGAGCATCGATGCGATGACGAACTCCGAGAGCCAGAAGAGTGCCGTGAAGAAAAAACCCCACACAAGACCGCTTTTCCCGTGGTTCACGAACTCGACAAGACCGCGGTTGAAGTTATCCACTTCCCGGTCGATCGTCCCCAGGAGCTGCTCAAACCGCCTTAAGTGCCAGCGCCGGTCGATCCAGCGCGATATCCGTTTGAGGACCCGTTTTAGGTAGTCAGGGTTCTTCACAGAGTAGACGAAGATCAGTACAAAGATGGTGACTGATATCCAGGCGGCGTACATGATGAAACTCACGCCGCTGAATCCTGAGGCAAGGCTGCTCCAGTACCTGCCGAGGAAGAGCATGGCAAAAGCTCCTGCCGCCCCAAGGACGATCCCGTCGATGACCCGTTCCATGATGACGATGGCGGTGGCGTCCCCGACGGTGACGCCCGCCCGGTAGAGTTCATGGACCCGGACCGGTTCGCCGCCAGCCTGCGAAGGGGTGACCGCCGCAACGAGCATGTTCGCCAGCACCAGGTTCAGGCAGTGCTTGAACCCCACCCGGTAGCCGAGCGACGCCGACATCTTCTGGATGCGGAGCGCCCAGAACCCGAGCGAGAGGATATGGAGGAGTACGGCAAGGATCAGGTAGAAGGGGTTTACGTGGCTGAGATACTCGATCGTCGTCTCATCGACGGTGAAGTAGAGGACGCCACCCATAACAAGAGCGCTAAACCCGATCGAAACGAGCAGCCACTTCCACTGAGACTTCTCCATTCTTCACGCACCCGGCTCCACAAGGCCGATCCCCTGGCACCGGCCGGCACCAGCAATTCCTGATGTTTTTCAAAAATTACCCGAAATAGGACTAATAAGGTATCGTATAGCTACTATTTAATCAGTGGTTTTATCGCTGAAATGGGTGGATGCCGGATCTACCGGAGAGCGCCATGGGGACCGGACGGGGAACTCCCGCGCGGACCGGTTGGTGCATCGAGTCATCTTACTTTGCGGGCTTAGCGTGTGAGACAGATCGCCAGTTGCACGCAGAAGGCCGTGAAGGGCTGTAAAACATGAGATGCAGTGGTCCCCACTAGTGGAGCATTTCATCTAATATTGTCCATGCAATACCATCTCACGCGAAGGGCGCGAAGCCGCGAAGTTCGGTTGCTGGGCGGCAGAGTCCCCTTCGCGTCCTTCGCGCCTTCGCGTGCGGTGGCGATTGCTACTACGCACAGGACCCGCAACATAAGGTGAAACGGTCCACTAGTGGATCGATTCCAAAATAGCGGACCACATCTGACCTTCATCCCATCCCGCACGGAGCGCTCCCCTCCGCTCCCCTACCCCGCCCGCGCTGCGCGCTCCTCCCCCGCCCCCTCCCGGGGGCGAGGGCAGTCATGGCGATATCCAGTGGGAAGCCGCGCCAGGAATAGTGCTGGCGACGATTTCCCGGAAGGATAGGCAGGGGGGAACTGCCCCGGAGCGGGTTCTCCTCCGGGTTCTCCCCTTGGAGAGGACCGTGGGGATATCACCATCGGGGGAGGGGACCGGGGAGGGGGTTTCCCCCGCCCCGCAGGCGGGTACCTATACGTTCCCCCTCAAAGCCCCCGCCCCCAGAGGGGGGGGCAGTACGTGGGGATACCCGAGAATAGCCGTCTCCCGGGATGCAAACCCCCGGAAAGTGTGAAACGAGATCGATACTCCCCTCCGTTGAGAGTGCCGGTAATTGGGAATCGTTACACTAGACCGTAAAGAGGCCCCGCTCACCGGTGACCCGCAGCAGCCCCGCACGGATGCCGGCATCGAGCCATGCATACCCGTAGCTGAACCGGGCGAGGGCACCGACGAGGTCGCCCGCCTCGAGTCGTTCAACCCCCTCTGCATACCAGGACCGCGCCGTAGCATGGAGTTCCCTTGAGCCAGCATACAGTGGACTCGCCTCGTCCGGCGCCGCCTCGACCATCGTGAGGGCGGACTGGAGCATCCGCCGGTAGCGGTGGGTCTTCTCGTGGAGGTGGGCGCTCTTCGCGTCAGGGATGCACGCGTCCACCTCACCGGGAGGGTGGGCGGCGAGCGGTGCGAGCAGCCCGAGCCGCAAGCCTGCGTCAAGCCAGCCGAGCCCGTAGGCAAACCCGGCAAGCGCGTTCACCGGGTCGCCGTCCCCAAGAAACGTCGTGCCATCATCCTGGTAGGCGACAGCCATCTCAAGCACCTCTGCTGCCGCCCGGTGGAGGAGAGTTCCTTCCGGAACAGCGATCCGGGTCCGGCAAAGGGCCTCCCTGAAGAGGACCCCATAGTCATCGAAGTTCATAGACCGGCAAAGATCTCCAGGTACTCCCGCTCCATGGGATGGAGGTCGGCCGGGACGACGAGGACATGGAGCGGGGGCCCGAACTGGGTCTCCTTGAGTTTCGCGCCGGAGCCTGCCGCAACCACCGGGCTCTCCGACCCCGCCCGGGCGATACCCACGTAGAGCGCGGGCGGTTCGATGCCGCGCTTCGCTGCCATCTCCTCGATGATGGCGATCGCCTCCGGGATGCGCATGTAACGATCCATCTGGATATCAAGAAAGACCAGCGTGTGCAGGTTCAGGTCCAGGTTTGCCGCGATCGTCTCGACAGGGGCCGTCGGGAACCACCCCTTTGCGGGAAACGGCACCGAACAGGACTTCCCGAACCGGTAGTTCTGGAGCCCCGAGAGACCGCAGACCGCGCTTGATATGGACGAGGCGTGGATGATCGACGTCGCAACCCCTGCAGCGGCGGCACGCATCCGCAGGTCGGCATGGGTCGTCGAGACCATGGGGTCTCCCCCGGTCAGGAACGCAACCCGGCCTCTCGCGGCACGCTCTATGATATCACGGGGGTTCTGCTCGACATCCTCCCGGCTGAGCACCCGGATCTCGTTCTCAAAGAACGCTTCCATCTCCACGACATCGGTCCCCATCAGCCGTGATGTGTACGCCTCCAGGTAGACGGCATCGGCATTTCGGACGCATTCGAGGCCCTTGAGGGATATATCCCCGAGATCGTAGAGCCCGAGCCCCACAAACGTCAGCATGGCCGGCTCCCTCCGGGACCGAGCGGGGATCTGCCGCGACCGTTGTGCATCATATTTTGCGGTGCGTGAGGCGGATCGCCGGTCGCACGCGAAGACGCGAAGAACGCGAAGGGCGGGACGGGAAACGGGAAAACTTCGCGGCTTCGCGGCAACGCGAGAGGCAACCCGGGGTGCGTGGAATTATGAGCTGCCCCGGAACAGTAGGATTTCACCTTCATCCCTCAAACGTCAGCGTTCCATCGTCGTAGAAGTAACGGATCCGGGGGGTCGTCCTGCCGCGGATGCCGACGATGCGGAGATCCCGCTCCACCAACCCCTCCCCGTCGTTCGACCTCACCTCGATGACCATGCTCATCAACTGCTTCATCGTGGCCACGGTCTTCTCATCGAACGACTCACTGTTGAGAACATAGATACCGAGCCCCTCCAGTTTCTTCACCCTGTTGGTGATAACATGGAGGAACCGGAAGGTCACCTCCAGTCCCGTGTACATAAGGAGCGTCGAGACCGAGTTCACGCAGAGCCGGATCGGCGGGGGCATCGGCCCCGGCGGGTCGGCCATTACGCCCTCCCTCCACATACTCTCCACCATCCGGGAGAACTTGATCCCCATGCTGGTCAGGTCGACGGGGCTCGTGACAAACTTCGCCTTCGGTGTATCCCGGAGAGTCGGCACCGAGCTCTTCGTGATTGCATCGATGATCCCGACCTGGTTCCTGCCCGCCCCGAGGTTTCGGAACGCACCGACGACGTCAGAGGCGCGGTCGTCAGTCGAGATCGCGATCGTCCACTCACCCGCGCCCGGGCAGGCCACCCTGTAGGCAAGACGCTCTGCGTAGGCCAGGGGCGGGGCCAGGATGAGGACGTTCGTGCTGGCCCGCAGGCCCCCGAACTCCCTATCAATCAGCGGGATGCCGGTTGTGTAGCGGTACATCTTAATACAACACCTATGCCAGGAGACGATAGATAAGGCCTCCGATAAGGAGTCCGAGGGAGACGGTGTAGATCGTGACCGCGAGCGTGATCCGTGAGCCGACCTCACGTAAGAGGACCGTGATGGTCGCAAGGCAGGGGACGAAGAGGACAGTCACGACGGCAAATATGTAGAGTTGGAGGGACGTGAGCACCGCCCCGAGGTTTGCCGTGCCGGCGAGGATCGCAAGGGTCTCAAACGCCATCTCTTTTCTGAGAATCCCGAATATGAGCGCTGTCGCCGAGTAGCCGGGGAGGCCGAGGAGAGCCATGGTATAGGGCTCCACTATCTGCTCAAATACGGTCATGATGCCGAAGAATTCGAGCAGACCGAGGACGACGCTTCCTGCGAGGAGGAGCGGCATGGCGATGAAGAGGAACTCGGAGAGGCGCGACCAGGCCTTCTTCATCACCAGTTTCGGATCGGGCCGTCGGAGCGGGACCATCTCCATGATCATCCCGAACTGCTCCCCGGGCGTTACGCGGGAGAGGACGAGCCCCGTGAGGAGGATCAGGACAAAGACGATGGCATATACGCTGAACGCCGCCCCGATGCCGACGAAACTGGCTACTATCCCGGCGATGATGACGGTCCGTGCCGAGCAGGGGACCATTGTGACCAGGAACGAGGCGATGATGCGTTCGCGCCGGGAGTGCAGGAGCCGGACGCTCATGATCGCCGGGACGTTGCACCCGAACGCCAGGGTGAGGGGGATGACCGCGCCGCCGTGCATCCCGACCCGGTGCATGGCGTTGTCGGCGAGGAAGGCAGCCCGGGTCATGTATCCGGAGTCCTCGAGGATGGAGATGATGATGTAGAAGAGGAAGACGTACGGGAACGCTATCCCAAGGCCTGCCTGGAGCGCGAGTAGGATGGATGTTCCCAGTGCTTCTGCCAGCGGCGGCAGCCCGAGGGCGAGGAACGGCTGGAGCGCAAATATCTCGAAGAATTCGACGATCAGTTCTTCGAGGAACGATCCCGCGATGAAGACCAGGAGGAGCATTCCTACCAGGATCCCAAGAAGGATCGGGATTCCGGGGATCACCCGCGTCAGGATACTGTCCAGGTCGGTCCGGGGGAGCGG
Source organism: Methanoculleus sp. UBA413 (assembly GCF_002502935.1). Lineage (NCBI taxonomy): Archaea > Methanobacteriati > Methanobacteriota > Methanomicrobia > Methanomicrobiales > Methanomicrobiaceae > Methanoculleus > Methanoculleus sp. UBA413. The sequence continues at coordinate 53,021 of NZ_DAQR01000134.1, read as the reverse complement.
CGTCTCTTCCCTGATGGTGAGGTCGGCGAGCTGGCGGGCGAAGTTGTGCCGGTTGGCGGCGATGATCTGGGCGGCCGTCATACGGTGCCGGGACTCGATCTCGTCGACGATTGTCCGTGCCGCCTCGAGGAACTCCGGGTTATCGCCAAACCCCAGGAGTGCCTGGATACTCTCCTTCCGGTCGGCCCCGAACATCTTCCCGAGGCTCCGGATAGCGGCTTCCACGTGGTGGTCGTAGGGAACCTCCACCTTCGACGGTCGGGTGGCGGCAAGGGCCGCCGGGATGATCCGGTCGATGTTCTTTCCCTGCGACGCAGCCGTCAGGATAACGTCGACACCGAGGAGGTCGCGGAGCGGGCCGGGGTCGATCTCGAGTCCCTGTTGTATGGCTTCGTCGGCCATGTTCAGCACGACGACCATCGGAAGGCCGTACTCGGCCACCTGGAGGAGGAGGTAGAGGTTGCGTTCGAGGCGCGTGACGTTGACCACCGCGATGATCGCATCGGTCTCGTGCTGGTCCAGATACCGGCGGACCAGGGATTCTTCATCTGAGTCGCCTTCGAGCGAGTAGATGCCGGGAAGGTCCACAAGTTCGATCATCTCGCGCTGGAAGCAGGTGTTGCCGCGCTGCAGTTCAACGGTGGTCCCGGGGTAGTTGCTCACCTCCACGCCAAGGCCGGTGAGCTGATTGAAGATCAGGGATTTACCCACGCTGGGGTTGCCGACCAGCGCAAACCTCATGGACACGACTCCACGATGACCGATGCAGCGATCTCTGGGCTGATGGCGATATCGCACCCTTTTACCCTGACGACAACCGACTGGTTCGGGAGTTTTCGCCGGATCTGCACGACCTCGCCGGGGAAGATGCCGAGGTCAAGCAGCCTTCGGTTCCGCCGGGGCCCCCGCAGCATCGCCACACGGACGGTGTCTCCTTCCTTGCAGTCGAGCAGCGTGCAGGCGTCCCGCCCCCGGCAGCGCCCAAGACGCCCCGGAGGGGGCTGGGCGCCGTCCATGTAGGAGGAGAGGCGGTCGATGGTCTCATCAGAGATTCCGTGCTCGAGCGTGCAGGCTTCCCGGCTGGCTGCGTCCTCCTCGATGCCGAGCACCTCGGTCAGGAAGCACTGGAGAACACGGTGTTTCCGGGCCACCTTCGATGCAACTGTCTTTCCCTTCCCGGTCAATCTGACAGCGTCGCCCGGCGCCCGCTCCAGGTATCCTTCCTCGACCAGGGAGGCGATGGTTGCCTCGACAGCCGCCCTCCCGGTGTCGAGCGCCGCCGCCATCTCCTGCGACGTCGCCTGTTGCCTGCCGTTTTCTGTTATTGTGAGGATTGCTTCGAGGTAATCCTCAAATGTGGAGGGAAGCATGCTACAACTTCTTACACCTCAATCAGTTTATGGATTTTGATGGGGGTCGATCCACCCGCTACGTTCTCTTGAGGGGCTCAGTGCGACCGGTCAGCGGGCATATCCCCGGCAATGCCGGGGGGCGGGGGAGGCGTCAACACCATATGGTTTCGCGGACGACCGATGATCATGAAGGGGCCGGAGAGGCAGGTCACGAACAGGGACGTGGCCGAACGGCTCGCGCTCATGGGCCGGCTGCTTGAGGTCGCGGGAGCCGACCGGCACCGGGCCGGGGCGTATGCCCGGGCGGCACGGCAGGTTGACCGGCTCTCCATCCCGGTCGCCAGGCTCGATGAGGAGGCGCTCACTCGCATCCCGGGCATCGGGGTCCGGATAGCCGCGCAGATCCGGGAGATCGCCGGGACCGGGTCGTTCCAGGAACTCGATGACCTGCAGGCCACTATACCGGGAACGGTCATCGACCTCCTCGATATCAGCGGGGTGGGGCCCCGGACCCTGCATACCCTCTGGAAGAGGCTTGGTATCCAGACGATAGACGACCTGGAGGCGGCGGTGAAGGGGCGCCGGATCAGGGGACTTCGGGGGTTCGGCGCAAAGAAGGAGGAGGCGATAGGAAGGGGGATCAGGCGGTACCGCGAGAGGTCGAACCGGATGACCCGCCCACAGGCCGATGCCGTGCTCGGGAGCATAGCGGCGCTCTTTCCGGACGGGCAATATGCGGTTGCCGGGAGTTACCGCCGGGGCGCAAGCACCGTCGGGAAGATCGATATCGTCACCACCACGGACCGGGCCTCCCTCATGGACCACCTTTCGGCCGCCGCCGACGCGGTCGCCGGCGAGAACGACGGGGCGGTCTCGCTCTCCATCGGCGGTGCCCGGGTGAACGTCAGGTTCACCGACCCGGACCGGTACGGCACCGAACTCCTCTGCGCCACCGGTTCCGGGGCGTTTTTAGCCAGGCTCGCCGCTGTGGCGCTCGAACAGGGGTACCGGCTGGAGCCAGGCGGCCTCGTCGACTCTGCGAGCGGCCGCCTGCAGGCATTCGGGAGCGAAGAGGAGGTCTTCGGGTTCCTCGGCATGGAAACCGTCCCGCCGGAGTTGCGCGAGGACCGGGGCGAGATCGAACTCGCCCTCAGCCGCACCCTCCCCGACCTCGTCGAACTTCGCAACCTGCGGGGAGACCTCCATGCGCACACGACCGCAAGCGATGGCCGCCAGTCGCTTGAGGATGTGGCGGCGGCAGGGGATGCCATGGGCTACGAGTATATCGCGATCACAGACCACTCCTCACGGGTGAGCCTGGAAGCACTCGCAAAGCAGCAGGCCGGGATCGAGCGGGTCAACCGGCGGCATACCTGCCAGCTCCTCGCCGGGACCGAGGTGGATATCAGGAGCGACGGCAGCCTTGGGTACCCAAATGGGGTCCTTGCAGACCTCGACCTGGTGATAGCCTCGGTCCACTCAGGGTTTGACCAGGACCAGGATGTCCTGACCCGGCGCGTGCTCAACGCGATGGAGAACGAGCATGTCGATATCATCGGCCACCCCACCGGACGTCTCCTCGGCAGGAGGCCGCCGTATGCGATCGACCTTGCGCGGGTGATCGACCATGCAGCCGCAACAGGGACTGCGCTCGAGATCAATGCGTCGCCCTACCGGCTGGATCTTGAGGATATTTATATCTGGCACGCGAAGAGGAAAGGAGTGAAACTGGCTGCAGGGACCGATGCCCACCGGGTGGGCGAATTTTCGAATATCTGCTACGGCATCATGATGGCGCGCCGGGGCTGGTGCACCCCCGACGATCTCGCAAATACCCTCTCTCTACCTGAGTTGCTGGAGTGGAGGTCGTGATCTACCGGCTCTACGAGAGGAGACTCCTCGCTGACCTCCACACGCTCCCGGAGCAGATCTGCTTCATGATCACCGAGCAGGATATGCTCGATGCCCCGGGCAACCTCTCCCTCGCCGTCCAGTGGTGCCGCGATCTCGGGATCAAGAGTGTCATGTTCCATATCAGCACCGACGATCCGGCAAGGCTCGAACGCTGTCTCCCGCTGATCCGCACGATCTCCTCGATCGCACGCCTGACCCTGCACTACGGGGATGAGAGTGAGGTCAGCGGGGAAGGAATGGGCGTGACGGTGGCGATCGGGAAGAGCGGCCGGGAGGAGATTGCCGACTGCGTGAGGAGGATGGCCGAAGACGGGGTGGACCCGGCATCGGTTGACGAGGGGTTGCTGGAATCATACCTCACCTTCAAGTACGAGCCTGACCTCGTCATCAAGACCGGCGGGGACCACCTGACCGACTTTCTCATCTGGCAGTCGGTCTACTCAGAGCTCTTCTTCCTCGATGTGAACTGGGCGCTGCTCAGAAAAGTGGATTTTCTCAGGGCACTCCGGGATTTCCAGTCCCGGGCAAGGCGTTTTGGGAAGTGAAACCCCGGGCAGCGCCGGTGCAATCTCTATACAACCGTTGACGCACGAAATCTGCGTGAGTATCCGCGACCCTACTCAGATCCCTGCGCGTTCCTGCAGGCGCATGCGCTGATCATAGACGCGAATCGCCCGCAGGAGATCGATCCTCCGGAACGCCGGCCAGTACGGGGCGCAGAAGTAGACAGCAGACTCATGGCCGTTTGCGAGCCAGGGGAGGAAGTTGGACGTCCGACAGTCGTTGCCGGTGCGGATGATCAGGTCGACGGGGGGAATGGGCGCTCCCCGGTTGAGGTGGCTCTCGACGGTCATGGGGTTGATAATCTCGGGATCGATGAGCCCGGCTTTCACCTCGTCCAGGATCGACCGGGCGGCATGTACGATCTCGTTCCGGCCTCCGTAGGCAAGCGCGATATTGATGTAATAATCAGCGTAGTGCAGCGTTGCCTTCTCTGCCGCATCGATGGTCGCAAGAAGGTCGTCGGGGAGGAGTGACCGGTCCCCGATCATCTGCACCCGGATCTGGTTCTTATGCACCCGTTCGTCGGTCAGGATCGCGGCAAATTTCTCCTGAAAAAGCGCAAACAGCGATTTCAGTTCGCTCTTCTCTCTCCGGAAATTCTCAGTGGAGAAGGTGTAGAGCGTGATGTGCCGCACACCGAGTTCGCATGCCCAGTCGAGAACCTGCTCCGTGGTGTCCGCCCCGAGCCGGTGCCCGACCGCCGTATCAAGCCCCTGATCCCTGGCAAACCGGCGGTTCCCGTCCTGGATCACCGCAACGTGCCGGGGGATATGTTTCACCTGCCATAGGAGGTAGCGAGCGTAGAGGCGCTCAATCGCGGACCGGATCATCAGAGCGGCGTCACCTCCACCACCATCCCTCCGTTCGGGTAGCGCTCGACGACATACTTCCTGCCCGGCACCAGGGCGGCGTGGTCGGCGAGCACCCACCATGCCGTCTCGACCCTTCCTTCACAGATCTCATAGTCGTCCCCATCAAGACCGTCCAGGAACCCGTCGAGAGAGCCAGCCGGTTCGAGCACCCCGTAGACAACAGTCCCATCGTCGGTCACCTCTTCAAACGGACGGGCAGTATTGGCAGCGATCCGCTTTAACCGTTCCCGCAGCTGGACCGAGTCTTTGAAGACCGACGAACAGAAGTGCACCTTCGGGTCTGCAGGGAGTTCTTCCGCCCACTGGCGGGCACCCTTCACCGCATTATGCAGCCCGTCCTCTGGCTCGAGCCCGCGCTCGCGCATGGCGGCGGCACAGGTCTCTCCCCACTCCAGTTCGTTGATGTTTAAGAAGTCAAGGAGCGGCAGCGCGGCGGCGAGATCCCCGAGCCCGGGGAGCGACGGGACCTCGATGCCGATCGTAAAGCCCATCCGGCGGGCGAGGGCGGCGGAGCGGGCGTAGTCGGTCTCGAGGATCCGCGGCCAGGATTCGTGCGGCGGGTGCAGCCTTATCTCGTCGACCAACCCCTGCAGGCGTCCGAGCATGGGCTCGTTCGGCGCAAGGCCGGTGTAGAGGTGAATCTGGTGGTCGGGACCGAAGTGCTCCTTGAGGAGGGTGCAGTACTCCACCACCCGGTCGAGGACGAGCAGCGGTTCGCCGCCGGTGACCCCGGTGCCGAGAGCGCTCATGTTCTCAGCCTCCCTGATGATATCGGAGGGCGATGCGACCAATCGATCGTTTGCAAACACCACATCCAGGCCCTTTCTCTCGCGCGAGAGCGGGCAGTACCAGCAGGTGCGGTGACACCGTCCGGTCACGAAGAGGACCATTTTTGCTCCCTGGTGGCAGAGGACGCATCCAGGGCTCAGGTATTCCCCACCGGGGGCCACTCCCGAATCCTGTGGCATATGTTCTGTACCTATGGGAGGGCGGAGATGAAAAGGTTTGACAATCGGGAAGAGAGAACCCCGAAGGAACTCTCCTTCCTGACCATGAACGTTTCCCTCCTGGTTTTTCCGGCAGAACCGCGCATACCGATTAGAAACGGATAAATACAGCCCAAACAAAGAAAAAACATATTATTATGCCGCTCTTCCCACATGATGACGCCCTCTCAGAGGTCGTCGGTTTTGTGCTCCTCCTCGCCGTGATCGTTGTAGCACTCTCGCTGTACCAGGTCTACGGGGTCCCGGCGGCGGGGAGGGAAGCCGAGATTGCGCATATGAACCAGGTGAAGGACCGGTTTGTGGATTATAAGATCAGCCTGGATTCGCTGTGGGTGAACGGAAGGAATGGTGTTCTCCTCTCGGCGGCCTTTGACCTCGGGACGGGCGCGCCGGCGACGGGGGGCAGCGCTTTTGCGCTTCCCATCCTCTCGCCCGCTGGGTCGGGGGGGGCGGTCTCGGTGAAGGGGGGTGGGGCCAACCTGACAATTGAAGCAGAAGGGAGAGATCCGGTGACCATCCCCCTCGGCAGCCTCACTTACCGGTCCTCGAACAACTACTGGGTAGATCAGACCTGGACCTACCAGATGGGCGCGGTCTTCCTCTCCCAGGATGGGGGGACGACGGTGCGGGTCGGGCCTTCGATTGCGGTGGCGAAGAGGGAGGACGGTAACATCGCCCTCGCGGTCGCGCCGATCAGCCTCGAGGGCTCGGATACGATCGCGGGCTCGGGGCCGGTGCGGATCGAGACCAGGATGCGCTGGAGCGACCCCTCTTCCCTCGATGGAACCTATGACCGGGTGAGCCTGACTATCGTGGCCGAAGACCCGGTGACGGCCCGGGCCTGGGAGAGGGCTTTTCGGGAGGTCCGGCAGAGAGCGATGGATGAGAATGTCACCTGGCTGCCCACACCCGAGTTGTTGGACGGGAACAAGGCCCGGCTCACCATCCGGCCGGAGGCAGGCGACAAGAAGGTAATCCTCACCGTGTACCCGGCAAACTACACGGTGACAGTCCACAACGCGGCGTCCCTGATGGAGTGAATAGTATGACACGATACTCCAATGAAGAAGGAGTCTCTGAGATAATCGGGGTCATGCTCCTGGTCGGCGTGACCGTCCTCGCCGTTGCGGTCGTGGCAGTAGTCTTCCTCTCCGGCCCCCAGCCGGACGAGATCCCCCGCGCAACCATCGTCGCGGGAAGTAGTGAGAGCGGCGGCCTCGTCCTCGCTCACGAGGGGGGCGACCCCCTCAGGGCGGGGGAGTACCGGATCTACGTCGATACCGGGAGCGGGCTTATGGATAGGACCAGCGACTTTGCTGGAGCTGGAGAGGGCGTCTGGTCGATCGGGGGAGCACTCGTCTATAACGGCGCAGAGACGCCAGAGAGAGTGGTCGTGACCGCGATCTCGGGGGGCAGCGAGACGATCCTTGCAGAACCGGAGTTCGTGGGAAGTGGAGAGGGGGCGGCGGGGTTCTCCCCGGACCCGGTGGAACCGGGGGTGACGCCGGCTCCAACGCCTGATGGCAATGTGACCATCTCTCTTCCAGAAGGCGGAGCCATATTGAAGAAAGATGCAGAAATTACTGCGACGATCAGATCAAACCAGACGGCGTACGTCCATCTGATCCTCTATAACTATAATGAGACGAACCAAGAAACATCTGGTGAAAGAGTAGGAAAAGGTCTCGCTTTCAATATGACTCCTGCCGAGGTTGAAGGGCTCTATACCTTACATTTGCCCAATATTAGCGAGATAGGAAATGATAATGACACTATCGCAGTGACGGTCATCGCCTATAATGAAAATGACACTCCCATTGCATCGTTAACAAAGATGGGGATCCTGCATAAGGGCAACAAAGATGCCTGACGACACCGCCGCCTCCGACCTCATCGGCGTCATGGCCCTCATAGCCATCTTCGTGACAGCGGCGGCGATCGTCGGGGTGACGCTCATCTCCAACCCGCCTGACGATGCAGCGCCCGCGATGCTTGCCCACATGGAGAGAGAGGGGGAGACTATCTCCATCTACCACGACGGCGGCGACCCCCTCGAACGGGGGCACTTCAAGATCCTCGTCGACGGCGCCGACCGGACGGAGGACTTCAGTCTCGTCAGTGCATCCGGGAACCCATCCGCCGACTGGACGGCGTGGGAGACCGGGCAGGCCCTCGTCCTCAGCAAGGACGTGACAGTCTCTGAGAATCCCCATATCCAGATTGTCGGGGAGGGCGTGAGCCGCAGCGGCAGCGCATGGCTCCTCCACGAGATCGGGGATAGCACAGCCACACCAACAGGAACCGTAACAGCCACACCAACAGTGACTACGGAACCGACACAGGTACCCCTTGTCGCCGACTTCACCGCCGACCCCACATCCGGTTCGGCGCCCCTTACGGTGCAGTTCACCGATAACTCCGCGGGAGGGGCAGCCTCGTGGTCCTGGAACTTCAGCGACGGCGGCACGTCGACCGAACAAAACCCGGCGCACACGTATGCAAACGAAGGGATCTATACCGTCACGCTGACGGTCAGTAACGCCCACAAGAGCGATACGGTGACGAAGACGGGGTACATCATCGTTACGGAGAAACACGTCTCACGGCTGGAGGTGAATTCAGTCCGGCAGGTGCTCATATTCTTCTGGTGGTACGTCCCAGTCAACGACGTCAAGATCGATTATTCCGGAGACTTCTCGGGATCTGATACGACGCCGTTCGTACTCAGCAAGACGGACGCGAACGACTCGGGCTTCAACGTCACGCTGACCGCGCCGGCTAGCATAGGGATCTGGTTCCTGCCATGGCACTTCGAAGGCTGGCAGGTCGGCGATACGTGGCACGAAAGCCAGACTGTCAGTGTACCGGTTGCCGACGACGAAAGTCAGACAGCCACGGCGTACTATGCGATCCTATAACCCCGCTGCCAGGAAGGGGCTCCCTTCCGGCAGAGAAGTTTCGGGATTAACTCCTGGTTATGACGGCGACCGCAACCCCGCCCGACCGGGAAGACCAAAACCTCATAAACGGCACCAATCCCATGGACCCGCGTAATGAACCTTGAGTACATCACCGTAGTACTCGAACACGCCCGCTGCAAGATCATCGAGGATGCCGAACCGTACGATGGGGAAGTCCCGGACCACCCCGGGGCCTCTCGCAACCGGGAGCACACTCGAAGAGTGCAGGAGAGACCTTACCGGCGCCATCGACGCATGGCTGACCATACCGCTCCGGCGCGGCCTCACGATTGCCCCCCGGTCGTGCCGTGGCAGTGACCGCAAGCACGCAGGATTGCCCGGCATGACCGTCCGCGGAAGAGAGGCCGGGACGCCGGTTAGACCCCTACAACACCACCGGACTCTCCTCAGTCTCGACCTGCGCCTCGCGCCCGCCGGGATCCCCATCAGCCCGCCCCGACTTCCAGATCCGCCCCTCATCCACGAGATCCGTGTAGTCATCGAACCAGTAAGCCTCCGGGTTACCCCTGTAGACCATAAACCGCCCGATGTCATCCGGATCTGTCGCCTGGTTGTACTTGAAGTAGGTGTACTCATCAGTCATCCCTACCACCTCGATCTTCCCGGTGGCATGGGACATAACAAACCTTGCCTGCTTGGAGAGCCCCGAACAGGTCGCCCGCGCCCGCTCGAATATCCGGTATGACTCCTCCACCGGCACCGCAAACGGCCGGTTCCCGGTCGTGGGCCGGCACTGGAAGACATAGTAGGGATTGACCCCGATGAACGAGAGCCGGCCAAGAAGCCTCGATAACACCACCGGGTCATCGTTGATACCCCTGATCAGGGGTGTCTGGTTCATGATAACTGCCCCGGCATCCTGCAGGAGCGCCACCGCCCGGCACGCAACCTCGGTCAGCTCCCGCGGATGGTTGAACTGCGCCATGATGTAGATACTCTTCTCGCCAAGGCTGTACTCCCTGATCGCATCCAGCAGGCCGGGATCATTAATGATCCGGTAAGGATCGTATGCTAGCATCTTCGTCCCGATCCTGATGATCCTGACATGCTCAATCTCCCGCAGGCGGGCGAGGATCTCCCGCAGGCGGGCGGTATCAAGGACCAGGGGATCGCCCCCGGTGAGCAGGACATTCGTGATCTCAGGGTGAGCCCTGATGTAGGCAAGCCCCCCCGAGATATCCTTATTCACCTCGCGGGTGTCGTCGATGAAGAGGCGTTTGCGGAAACAGTATCGGCAGAACCCACCGCAGTGATCGCTCACCAGCAGCAGAGCCGTCTCCCGGTACTTATGCTGCAACCCCGGCGCCCGGGTATACAGGTGCTCCGACGATGGGTCCAGGCGCCCCCAGGGCTCAAGCTCCTCCGGGGTCGGTATGATCAGCCGCCTGATAGGATCCATCGGGTCGTCCCAGTCAATCAACGAGAGATAATAGTCATTCGACCGGAACGCAAAGAGATCGGTCACCCGCGCGAGGCGGGCACGCTCCTCCGGACTGATCCCGGAAACCTTATCGAGTGATGATATATACGTCGGATTCATGGTATTTTCTCCACGTTGACACTCCCCGTTACGTGGTACGGTCAGAAGCAGTCGGGAACAGGCCGCACGAGAGCAATCAATCAAAGATAGGTTGATCTGTCAACACACGGGATTCATGAGGGTTTCCGCGCTCTCATACAGGAAACCATTGCCCGACATGCGCCTATGAGTGTCGGGTTATATTCTATGCAAAAAAAGGTCGTGAGAATATATAAGTTTTATTACAAGAAACCGCAAAAAACAGGAGAAAACCCCATTTCCCGGAGTCGGCGAAAAGGGTCTTACTTCTTCTTCCGGGCCATGGAGAGGATATCCACCACGTATCTCCCCTCCTTCTCCAGCCCGAGAACGACCTCATCAGACCTGGCCAGTTTCTCGATATTCAGTTCATACGAACCAGGAGCAAGGATACGGATGCTCTCAATCCGCTCAAAGACCTCGATCTCCTCTCTCTTTCGCCCATCACGGACCTCGAGCACATCCTCCCCGGTATCCCGGGCGATCTCGTCGATCGATTTTTCTTTCAGCACATCATCGTGCCGCTCAGCCTCACGGATGTAGAGAAACTTCTTCCCGGCGCAACTCGGGCACCCTTTCAGTATCGTCGTCGACCCGTCTTCGAACTCCCTGCCGCATTGCGTACACTTGTGAGGCATCAATTATCACCCAAAATTCAATTCACCTGGAGGAAACCCATGCACTGATGAGATCCTTCTCTTTCTTGATGGTCTTGAGCTGGTTGGCCGGCCCGATCACGGTCAGCCGTGTCTCAGAGCGCTTTCCGCCGAAAAGTCTTGCCAGAAGACCGTCCGGGGCATCCCTGACAGGATACGTCTCCATCTCGATACCCGAAAACCCGTCAGGCGTGATCTCCCGCATCGTAATCTCGATGAGCTTGCTCTGCTCATCAGGCGCAAGACCCTTCTCCAGGACGACAATGTTCCCTTCCATGACATCGTCGAGGATCAGACGGATCTTCTCCATCGCAGTGAGCCGGTCAAGGCGCTCTGCCGAAATAAGGTCTATCTGTACACCCTGTATCATCTCCATCACCCGAAATAAGACGTCATCTGCTCATACAGCTCATCCACGTTGTTCCCCTCCAGGCCCGATATGGCAACCACAGGGTGCTGGGGAAACGCACTCTTGATCCGCGCCGGCGAAGCATCAGGAAGATCGTTTTTGTTGGCAACGATCAGGATCGGGAGTTTCCTGCTCTCGATGATCCCCACCATCATGATGTTCACCTGCTGGAACGGGTCCTGCGTGGAATCAAGCATGTAGATAACGCCGTCGATATCCTCACGGAGCCAGTGCATCGCCTCGGCCACCCCTTCGGTCGCCTCCCGTGCCCGTTTGACCGCCTCCTCCTTCTCAAAACCGTATTCGATGAACTCGTTATAGTCGATCTTGGTCGTCACGCCCGGCGTATCGACGATATCGAAGGTGATCGAGTGGCCGTTCTGGCCTGTGATAGTGATATCCTGCTTGCGCCGCACCCGGCGTGTCTCGTGCGGCACCTCACTGACCGGCCCAACCGCATCACCGGTCCAATCCCGCACAATCCTGTTTGCGAGCGTCGTCTTGCCCGCATTGGGCGGCCCATAGATCCCGATCCGGCAGGTCCGCTTCCTGAAGAACGTCTTAAGGAGCTGCGAGATCTTCTGTTTTGTACGAACTAAGAACTCCATCTTTCTGGCACCCTCTGATAGACCATTTTCTTCTATACTCAGTTTAGGTATGGAACCCTTAAATAAATATAATTATATGTTCCGTCCGGCGGATTATCCATTTTTTGGGGACAAACGACAATCCGGGGACGTGAGAATTCTTTTATACTGTCAAAACCTAGATACACTTGGACCAGGATGAACGGCTCTTATAACGACCGGATTAGGAGAATCCCATGATGAACAATAACGATACCATCCACTTCGAGACACGCGTTCCAGTCAGGGAGGTCATGCGGAGCCATCCAACGACCATCGATGTGGGGGAGACAGTCGCCCGTGCGGCACAGACAATGTGCCGCGATGAGGTCGGTAGTTGTATTGTGTTACAGAATAACCTGCCCATCGGGATCGTCACAGAGGAGGACATCAACTGTAAAGTCGTGGCAAAAGACTTAAAACCGAGCAGTATTCATGTCAGCGAGATCATGAGCACCCCGCTGATCACGATCGGTGCCGACAAACTGGTCGGCGATGCATCAGCGATGATGGTGAAGAACCGCGTCCGCAGGCTTCCTGTTGTTGAGAACCAGCGGGTCATCGGGATCGTGACGGTCCGGGATATCCTCACTGTCGCGGCTGAGTTGAACGAACTGCTGGCCGACCTCATCGAGATCAACCGCGAGGAGGAGTACGCCATGGGCGTCTGCGACCGGTGCGGAAACATGTCCGATAACCTCTCGCGGGTCGACAACCTTATGCTCTGCCCCGTCTGCCGGGAGGAGGAGCAGCTGTTATGAAAGTGGCCTCAAACCTGATGGTGAAGATTCCCGTCCTGCGCTACGACGACCACGTCACGAAAGCACGCAGCGTCCTCCGGGACGACGTCTTCCGTGAACTCTACGTCGTGGATGAAAAAAACCGCCTGATGGGCTATCTCGATATATCCGACGTCCTCAGAGTGGTGGATACCAAATCGAACGTCACTATCAAGGGTTTTGTCAGGGAGGCCGCCCAGGTAGCCCGGGATACCCCCCTCACAGAGGTCGCTCGTGCCATAATGGATGCCTATACCAATAGCGCTGCAGTCGTCGACGAAGACGGTGTGCTCCAGGGAGGAGTGCTCTTCTCCGAACTCTTCCCGGTCCTGATATCACGCCGCAACATCCCCGGCAGGGTCGGGGACGTCATGACGCAGGAGCCTGTCACCTGTGCGCCAGAGGAACCCATACACAAGATCTATAGCCTGATTGTCTCCAGCGGCTTTATCGCGTTCCCGGTGGTGCAGAAGGACGAGGTCATCGGCATCATCTCCCGCCGCGATCTTCTGCGCGCAGGAAACGTCCGCATATCGGTGAAGAACCAGGCAGACACCACCGTGGACCGGGTGATGACGACGCCCGTCATCAGCGTGACGCCCGATGACCAGGTAGCCACGGCGGCAAGACTGATGGTCGACCACGATATCAGCATCCTCCCGGTTATCGATGAGAGGAAGAGGATCGTCGGTGTCATCGACCGTCATGATGTCTCAAGCTGCCTAATCCCATGAGAGCATTTCGAATACCAATCCCAGAGGAGTGATACCATGCAACCGAACCCAAACCATTCAGAGAAAAAACCGGCTGACAGGCTCCTGAAGATGCCGGGCAAACTCAACCGCGGACCTGTCGACTTCAAGACGCGGATCGCCGGTTACGAAGGCGAGATCATGGCGATCGCTACCAGAAACGTCATCACGGCACAGCAGACCACCACGATCATCCAGGCGGTCGAGATTATGACCCGAGAGGGGTTTCGCCGGCTGCCGGTCGTTGATGCCGGAACCCACCGCCTCAGGGGGATCGTGACCGTCAGCGACATCATCAACTTCATGGGCGGCGGCGACAAGTTCAACCTCGTGCAGGTGAAGCATAAGGGCAACTTCCTCGCTGCTATCAACGAGGGGCTGCGCGAGATCATGACGCCGCAACCGGTGACCATGCCCGTCACCGGAAGCATCGACGATGCGGTCAATGTCATCATTAACCGAAACATTGGTGGAATCCCCATCGTCGACGCCGAAGAGAACCTGAGGGGCATCGTGACCGAGCGCGATGTGATGAAGGTGCTCACCACCGAGAACTCAGGCCGCACCGTGGAGGATATCATGAAGTCGTCGGTACGTGTCACCAGCCCCGATACCCCGATCGGCAAGGTCTGCGAAGAGATGGTGAAGTGCAGGTTCAGGCGTCTCCCGGTTGTCGTGGACGATGTCCTTTGCGGCATCGTTACCGCAACCGATATCATGAATTATCTCGGCAAGGGCAAGGTGTTTGAGCAGCTGACGACCGGAGACTCGGCCGAGGTGATGGGGGCGCCGGTGCGGTCGCTCCTCTCCGGTGAACTCCATACCACCACCCCGGATCGGAACATCCACGACATCGCCGTCGAGATGATCCAGAGGCGTATCGGGGCGTTCCCCGTCATAGAGGATTCGCACCTTGTCGGACTCGTAACTGAATATGATCTTGTGAAGGCATTTGCAGAGGAGTGAGGAGATCGTATGCGTGCTGTTGATGTGATGTCTTCTCCAGTGTATGTCATTGCACCGACCGATAATGTCGCCTATGCGCGAAACCTGATGCTCAGGCACCGTGTCTCAAGGCTCCCCGTCATGGAAGGAAATGAACTCCGGGGGATCCTCACCAAGAAGGACATCGCCTACCGGCTCAGGCAGACGGAACCGCTGTGGCGGCGGCGCCCTATCGACCGGATCCCGGTCAGCATCCTGATGACAGAAAACCCCATCACCGTGATGCCGGGGACCAGCATCCATGACATTGCAGCCACGATGCTCGACCGCGACATATCAGGACTGCCTGTGGTCGAGGACGGCAAGATGGTTGGTATCGTCACCAAACTGGACGTCATGCGTTCAGCCCATGTCCGCGGCCTCCCTGCCCGGGTCGATGAGATCATGGAGGAGGCGATCACGGTCAGCCGCTACCACTCGCTGGACCATGTCATCAACACGATAAAAGGAAAAAACGATAAACTTATCGTCGTTAACGATAATGGTAGCCTTGCCGGCATCATTACGGAGAGTAACCTTGCATTTTACGAGTACCTGGATGAGCGGATGAACCTGCCCAGGAAGGACGTTACTCACCTCAGGAAAGAGGAGCCGGCAGGGCAGAAACGTTTCAGGTACGTCGTCGAGGTATCGGCAGTTGCAGAGGACATCATGAGCCGCCCGGTCATCACTGTCCCCCCCGACGCATCCCTGCAGGATGCGGTCGGGCTGATGCTCGAAAACCAGATCAACAGCCTCGTGGTCGTGGAGGACGGGGATATCCGCGGTCTGCTCAAGAGAGATGATATCATCAAGGTAGTGGCGAAATGAGCGACAAATTTCAGGTACTGGTCAGGGACGTGATGGCGAAACCCATCGCCATCGCAAAGTCTGCTTTTGTCAGCGAAGCTCTTGAGAAGATGCTCGATGAGGGTGTCGACCCGCTCATCGTGACCAACAACGGCGCGGTCATCGGCACGACGTCCCGTGCGGCGATCGCCGAGGCGCTCGGGAGCAGAAAGACCCAGGCGATGAAAGCCACATCCATCCATGTTGCAAACACGGTCGAGGAGAACTTCACCTCCGCATACCCGGACCAGAACATCGATATTCTGGTGCCGCTGCTCCAGCACTACAAGTTGATTGTGGTGTTTGATTCCGATCACCGCCTCATCGGGCAGGTGACGGCCGGCGATCTCTTGCGAGTGCTCCGGCCGCCGGGCGGTCTCCTGGACGTCATGGAACCGGCATACACCATCCAGGTCGAGGAGCGGGCTGTCCACCTCCGGCGGAGGATGCTGGACGGCGATATCGACCGGTTCATCGTCGAGGAGGGCGATACTGTCCTTGGTATCGTCACGGAGACTGATGTCGCAAAGGCGCTGTATGCGTTTAAGGATATCGTGGAGGGGACCCGCCAGGAGTTCCGGATCAGGAACCTCCTCGTGCGTGACATCATGAGCACGCCCCTGATCACCGTGGATGCAGACACAGACGTCTCGGATGTCATCGACCTGATGCTCAAGAAGAACATAAGTTCCGTCCCGGTCATGCAGAACGGCAGGATCGCGGGCATCGTTACCAGAAACTCACTCATCCAGGCCCTCTGAGAGGGCTGGAGACCACCTCTTTTTCGGGCGGGTGCTCCGGTTATTTTGTCCGGCACCCGGGGGCTTTCCGCATAGCCTGCTCGTTCCAGCAATCGCGCCTCCAGTGCTCTATCAAGACCCGCCTCCCGCCCGCAGCCACCTCCGGCGCGGAGCCCCTCGCCCAACCTGATATAAGATAGTGCCGGGGCCTCCACCTGTCCCGCCTTTCCGTCCCGGCACCAATCATTAAGGCTCCGCAACCAGAAACAGATACCAGGATATTTCCATGAAACCAACGCAGCCAGTCAAACCGAACAAGGATGTAACGGCGCTCCTTGAGTCCATGAGCAGGACCGGCTTCCAGGGGAGAAAACTCGGGGAGTCCCTCGGCGTCTGGACCAGGATGGTCAGGGATCCGGACTGCACGATATTCATGGGCCTGTCGGGCGCGATGATCCCGGCAGGTATGCAGAACGTGCTCATCGAACTCGTCAGGCACCGCTACATCGATGTCCTCGTCTCAACGGGTGCAAACATCTTCCATGACACCTGCGAGCACCTCGGCGTGCGGCACTACATCGGCCACCACCATGCCGACGACACGGCGCTCTTCGAAGAGGGGATCGACCGCATCTACGACGTCTTTGCGTATGAAGAGGAGTTCCGCAGCGTTGATGCAGAGATCGCCCGGTTTGCCGACGAAGTCGCACCGTTCCGCGGTTCCTCGCGGGAGTTCATCCGGCGCCTCGGGAACTGGCTCCGTGAGCGGAGGCCCGAAGGACGCTCGCTCATCGCCACCTGCGCCGAATACGACGTCCCGATCTTCATCCCCGCTCTCGGTGACTCCTCCATCGGCATCGGCCTTGTCATGGCACGCCGGCGCGGGGTCGATGTCGATATCGACCAGCTCGCCGATACCGATGAGATCACGCGCATGGTCGAGGAGTCGCAGAAGACCGGCGTCATCTACGTCGGCGGGGGCGTACCAAAGAACTTCATCCAGCAGACCCAGGTCATCGCCTCAATCCACGAGCAGCATCTCGGCGGGCACGCCTACGCCATCCAGTACACCACCGACGCCCCCCACTGGGGCGGGCTCTCGGGTTGCACGTTTGAGGAGGCGATCAGCTGGGGCAAGGAGGCGCCGGAGTCCCCACGTGTCCAGTGCTTCTGCGATGCCACGATTGCGCTGCCTATCGTCGCGTCGGCACTCATCGGGAGCGGCGTCGAGCGGGCTACCCGCAACGATGGCCCGATGCGGGTGTAAGGCTGATCGTCACCTCACACATGAGAAGACCACGAAGGGAAGTTGCTATAGCCGTCTACGGTGCTTCGCGCTCTCCCGCGTCTTTAGCGTGATGCTCTGGTGCCTCCCTGCACCAGCTCCCTCACGCGAAGCCTTGACGGGGACTATCTACACCCATTACCAAACTTCGCGTCCTTCGCGACTTCGCGTGAGTTAGGTGGGTGGGATAACGATACAGCCTCACGTGAAGAGCGCGAAGCCTTGACGGGAGGTGCAGGGGTGGCAATCACACGCTCTTCGCGGGATCAGGAGATACCCTGGTGCACTACCCCCGACACCACAACTCTTATTAAGACAACACACTAAAATTAGTAAGCACAAGTCATAGAATACTGTGTCTGGAGCAGCACCCCTGGTGTTGCGAGTATCGAGAGATGCGAAATTCTATGTTGAGGTAGCCAAGCCTGGTATGGCGCAGGTTTGCTAAACCTGTGTCCCCCTGGGACTCGAGGGTTCAAATCCCTCCCTCAGCGCTTTCACCGACAACGTCGATGATGAGGCAATCACATGGATGAAGAAGAGATAAAATACTTTGTTCGGATCAGAAATACTGATCTCGACGGCACGAAGGCTGTGCACATCGCACTGACCGGCATCAAGGGTATTGGTCCGCACACGTCACGCACCATCACCGCCCTTGCCGATGTGGACCCTCGCGCCGTGCTCGGCAAGCTGGACGATGGATCGGTCGAACGACTCGCAAACGCCGTCGATACCTACACCGAACAGGTGCCGGACTGGATGATAAACCGTCCAAAGGACGTCTATACCGGAGAGGGCCGTCACCTCCTCGGGACCGACCTCAGCATGACCAACGACGATGACGTCAACCGTATGCGCAAGATGCGCAGTTACCGCGGCATCAGGCACGAGACCGGACAGAAGGTCCGCGGGCAGCGCACCAAAGCCTCCGGAAGAACGGGCACGACTGTCGGCGTCAGCAGGAAGAAAGAGTAAAGGGGTGATTGAATGGGATATCCCGGAAAGAACTACAAGCAGTACGCGACGCCCAAGCGGCGGTTTGAGAAGACAAGGCTCGAGGACGAAAAGCGACTCATCATCGATTACGGGCTCCGGAATAAACGCGAAGTCTGGAAGGCCCAGAGCGTCCTGCGAAAATACCGGACAGCCGCCCGTGAACTGGTGGCGCTGCGGTCGGCAGGGATCAACCTGGAGGAGTATGAGAAGAAGCGGGAGCAGCTCATCAACCACCTTTTCCGCTACGGCCTCGTCGGTGAAGACGCTAATCTCGGCGACATCCTCGCCCTGAAGGTTGAGCAGCAGCTCGACCGCCGCCTCCAGACGCTGGTCCACCGGAAGGGGCTCGCACGTTCCCCGAAGCAGGCTCGCCAGTTCATCACCCACGGACACATCGCGATCTCGGGTCGCCGGGTGACCGTGCCGAGTTACCGGGTCGAGAGAATCGAAGAGCCCGAGATCACCTACTACGGTCCCTCTCCGTTCACGAACGACGTTCACCCCGAGAGAACCAGGATCTCCCGTGCAGGAGTGAGGTAATACCATGGCAGAAGAAAAATGGGGCATCGCACACATCTTTGCCTCCTTTAACAATACCATCATCACCATCACCGACCTCTCAGGAGCCGAGACGGTGACCAAGAGCAGCGGCGGCATGGTCGTGAAACAGGACCGCAACGAGAGTTCACCCTACGCAGCCATGCAGATGGCAACCCAGGTCGCACAGAACGCGCGCGACAAGGGGATCACCGGCGTCCACGTAAAGGTACGCGCACCCGGACGGGGGAAACAGCGAAGCCCCGGTCCAGGAGCCCAGGCAGCGATCCGCGCCCTTGCTCGTGCAGGGATGAGGATCGGCCGCATTGAGGACGTCACCCCGGTGCCCCATGACAGCATCCGCGGCAAGGGCGGCCGGAGAGGAAGGAGAGTGTAATGGAAATTGCGTTTTCTCGACTGGATGAGAAAGTCGCTAAGTTCACCATAAGCGGCGTTTCCACATCGTTCGCTAATATGCTACGGCGTGCGATGATGAGTGAAGTGCCGACGCTCGCCATCGAGGACGTCCGGATCTACGATAACACAAGCGTTCTCTTTGATGAGATGCTGGCACACCGGCTGGGGCTCATACCCCTGCGGACCGATCTGGACCGCTACGTGACCCGCGCAGAGTGCACCTGTGAAGGCGCAGGCTGCCCGGTCTGTACCGCCACCTACACGCTCTCCGCCGAGGGGCCGAAGACGGTCTACTCAAGTGACCTGATACCCCAGGATCCCGATGCCGCACCGGCTGAGGAGGAGATCCCCATCATCGACCTTGACAAAGATCAGAAGGTCGTGCTTGAGGCATACGCCGTCATCGGCACCGGAAAAGAGCATGCCAAGTGGCAGGCGACGACCGCCTGCGGCTACAAGAACTACCCGGTGATCACCGTCGACGAGAAGTGCGACGGATGTGGCATGTGTGTCGACGAGTGTCCGCGTGACGTGCTTGAGGCCGGACAGGGGAAAGTCCGGGTTATCGGAGGGAGACAGGAGTTCTGTTCCCTCTGCAGGCTCTGCGAGCGGGCATGCCTTGCCGGCGGTATCGGCACTGAGGCGGCCATCCATATCAGTGCTGATGAGACGAAGTACATCTTTGTGGTGGAAAGCGATGGATCGATGCCCGTCCGGGAGAGCATCGAGAGAGCGCTCGAGTATATCCAGAAAACATCAGATGACCTGGTAGACGTGATAAACGAGATTACGGGAGAGGGGACTGAATGAAGAAGACAACCGAGAATAAAACAAACCCCCGGCTGGCTGCCCTCATCGTGACGCTGAGAGATGCGTCACGTGTACATGAGGCGAATATCTGGCGCGAGATCGCAAAGAGGCTGGATGCGCCCCGGAAGAACTACGCCGAGGTGAACCTCAGCAAGATCGACCGGTACGCAAACGAAGGCGAGACGATCCTGGTGCCGGGCAAGGTGCTCGGCAGCGGCGCACTCAACCTGCCGGTGAAGGTCGCCGCGCTCGATTTCTCCGAGGCCGCGGTGAGCAAGATCACCGGTGCCAACGGGACGTGCATGACCATCGAGGACCTCGTTCGGGATAACCCGAAGGGGAGCAGGGTACGGATCCTCAGGTGAGACGAATGGTTACGGTTATCGATGCAGACGGATTACTGCTCGGAAGAATGGCCAGCGTCGTCGCAGGACGCGCGCTCGCCGGTGAGGAGATCGCCATCGTGAACGCGGAGAAGGCAATCGTCTCCGGGGACCGGGCATACGTGCTCGCGGACTACTACAGGAAGCGCAACCGCGGGTCCCGCGAGGGCGGCCCGTTCTACCCACGCCGGCCCGACCATATCATCAAGCGCACCATCCGCGGCATGCTCCCGTACAAGCGCGAACGGGGTATCGCCGCGTTTAAGCGGATCAAGGTCTACGTAGGCGTTCCGGTTGAGTTCTCCGCGATGGAGAGAGAGTCTCTTGAAGTGGCCCACATCGACCGGTTAAGCAACCCGAGATATGTAACGGTTGGAGCAATCAGCACCAATCTCGGAGCAAAATACTGAAATGAGGTGACGGAATGGCAAAGATCATCAATACAAGCGGTAAGAGGAAGACGGCAATTGCGCGGGCGACCCTGAAACCCGGCAACGGCCGGGTCCGCATCAACTCCGTGCCCCTGGAGGTCTACGGGACAGAACTGATGCGCATGAAGATCGCTGAACCCCTGCTGCTGGTCCCAAGCGCACTCGACGGCGTCGACGCAGCAATCGATGTCTCCGGCGGCGGTGCAGTGGGTCAGGCCGAGGCAGTCCGTACGGCACTGGCGCGCGGCATTGTAGAGTGGCACAACGATCCGCAGATTAAGGACGCCTTCCTGGCATACGACCGCACGCTGCTCGTGAATGACTCACGGCAGAAAGAGTCCAAGAAGCCGCACGGTCCAGGTGCACGGGCAAGATACCAGAAATCCTACCGGTGAGAGGAAAAGGGATATAAGGAGAGCAGGTACATTATTATGATACCCGTACGATGTTTTACATGCGGTAAGGTCATCTCTCCAGCCTGGAAGGAGTTTCGCGAGCGACGAGATGCGGGCGAGGATCCAAATCGGATCCTCGACGATCTCGATCTGGAACGTTACTGTTGCAGGCGGATGCTACTGACGCACAAGGAAATAGTGGAGGACCTGAATCCGTATCAGTGAGGGGTCGTAGGGTAGCCTGGACATCCTATGGCGTTCGGGACGCTGTAACCTGAGTTCAAATCTCAGCGACCCCATTTTATTATTAAAGTTTTGAGGCTGCACGATGGAATCTTATACCCGATACGAACGAGCGCGGATTATAGGGGCTCGTGCTCTGCAGATATCGATGGGTGCACCGGTTTTGATTAAAACGACGAATACAGAGCCGCTCGAGATCGCACTGGAAGAGTTTGATCAAGGCATGATCCCTATAACGGTGAAGAGAAAGTAGTGATCTGATGACGACCATCGAAGAGATTAACTTAAGAGTTATCCTGGACAGCCGGGGAAACGAGACCGTTGAGGCCGAGATCTACACAGATTACGGCTTTGGACGGGCTGCGGCCCCCAGCGGCGCCAGCACCGGGACCTATGAGGCAATGGTGCGGCCGCCACGAGAGGCTGTCAGGGATGCGCAGAAGCACCTGATTCCATCACTCATCGGCGAGGACGTTCGTGATCAGATCACGTTCGACGCACGGCTGCGTGAGATAGACGGGACACCCGATTTCAGTTCGATCGGCGCAAATGTCGCGGTAGCACTCTCGCTTGCGTGTGCAAAGGCGGCTGCATCGTCTCTCGACCTTGAACTCTTTCACTACCTGGGCGGCGCATTTGCCGACAAGACACCCCTGCCCCTGGGCAACGTCATCGGCGGAGGCGCACACGCCCCCAATGCCACATCCATCCAGGAATTCCTGGTGGTTCCCACCGGCGCCTCCGGCGCATCGGAGGGTGTCTTTGTGAACGCTGCCGTTCACAAAACAGTGAAAGCGATCCTGCAGAAGCAGGGCAAACTCTCAGGTAAAGGAGATGAAGGTGCCTGGGCACCCGCGATATCCGATACCGAGGCATTTGAGATCATCAGCGAAGCGATCGCTACCGTTTCTGACGAGACAAACATCGAGGTCCGCATGGGAATCGACGTTGCGGCGAGTGAACTCTGGGACGGTAAGCAGTATCGCTACAAGGATGCCGTGAGAACCCGCGAGGAGCAGGTCGCCTACATGGCGGACCTGGTCGACCGCTACAACCTCATCTACATCGAAGACCCCCTCTTCGAGGAGGACTTTGAGGCGTTCGCAGACCTGACGGCAGAGGTCGGGGACCGCTGCCTGATCTGCGGGGACGACCTCTTCGTGACCAACGTTGAACGGATCACGAAGGGCGTCGAGACCTGCGCGGCAAACTGCGTGCTGATCAAACCAAACCAGATAGGAACGCTCACCGAGACCTTTGAGGCGATACGTCTCGCCCAGAAGAGCGGCATGGAGACGGTCATGAGTCACCGGTCCGGAGAGACCACCGACGCGACGATCGCCCACCTGGCCACCGCGTTCGAATGTATATTCCTCAAGACCGGCGTCGTCGGCGGGGAACGGATTGCCAAACTGAATGAACTGATTCGTATAGAGGAGCTGATCTAGCTTGACTGGAAACGAACTGGAAATCGAACTGAAAGAACCACTGATACCCGTAGAAGAGTATCTCGCAGCGGGCGTGCACATCGGCACCCAGCAGAAGAGCAAGGACATGATGAAGTTCATCTACCGCGTCCGCGGAGATGGGCTGTACATCCTGGACATCCAGGCCACCGACGAGCGGATCAAGACCGCCGCGAAGTTCCTCGCACAGTACGAACCGGCAAAAGTCCTGGTCGTCACCTCCCGGCAGTACGGCCAGTATCCGGCGAAGATGTTCGCCGACGCCGTCGGCGGCATGGCGGTCATCGGTCGCTTCATCCCCGGGATGCTCACCAACCAGCGCTTACATGGCTTAAATAAGTACATCGAGCCGGACGTGGTCGTGGTGACCGATCCGATCGGTGATACACAGGCGATCAACGAGGCGGTCCAGTCGGGCATCCCGATCGTCGCCCTCTGTGATACTAACAACATGACCAAGTACATCGACCTGGTCATCCCTACCAACAACAAGGGCAGGAAAGCGCTCTCGATGATATACTTCCTCCTGACAAAGGAGCTGCTCCGCCTTCGTGGAGTGACCACGTCGCTCACTCCCGAAGACTTTGAGACAGAGTTATAAGACACAGGGGCACAAAGAAGCTCAAACATAGATGGATATGCACCCATGCAGTGTAGCAGGAATGTTCTATCCTGCCGAGCCCCGGCATCTGGAGCAACTGCTGGAGACATTCTTCCAGAAGAAGGCTCCGGGCATCGATGCCCGGGGCATCGTCGCTCCCCATGCGGGCTACATCTACTCGGGGGAGACGGGAGCCTGTGCCTTCTCTACCATACCACCTGATTTTGACGGCACGTTTGTTGTCATCGGTCCAAGTCACCGGGGGTACATAACCTGTGCCTCCGCCGTGCCGTGGGAGACCCCGCTTGGGATTGTCGATGTCGATACAGAGTTTGTCGACGCGCTGGATATCGAGATAGATGAGGCGTCGCACCGGAATGAACACTCTATCGAGGTGCAGGTGCCTATCATCAAATACCGGTTCCCAAGAGCGAGGATTGCGCCCGTCATGATGGGAGACCAGAGTTACGAAGCGGCGGCAAGCCTTGCTGAGCACCTGCTCCAGGCGATAGAGCACACGGGAAGGAACGTGCGGATCGTCGCCTCAAGCGACTTCTCTCATTATGTCCCGGATGAGACTGCCCGCCGGCAGGACCTCTACGCGATTGACGCGCTCAAGAACCTGGATGTACCAGAGTTTTATCGCCGGCTCCGGGAGACCGGCGCTACAGCGTGCGGCTACGGCCCGATTGCAACTATGTGCATCGCCTGCCGGACGCTCGGCGCAACGAGAGGGGAACTGCTGCGGTATACGACCAGCGGTGATGTGACGGGAGACTTCAATCAGGTAGTGGGGTATGCAGCGATAGCGGTGATATAATTGGCAACGTGGAGCGCGCCGGGCAAGGTTTTCCTGTTCGGCGAGCATGCAGTGGTCTACGGAAAGCCCGGGGTAGCGATGGCGATCAAACCCCGCGTCTTCGTCACGGTAAGGAAATCCCGCAACCCGACACGCCCGAAGTCACCCTACATCAACGAGTGTTTCAAGCGGATGGGGGTCCGGGGGAGTGTCTATGTCCATTCGCAACTCCAGAGCTCGTCAGGGCTCGGGTCATCGGCCGCGGTGACGGTGGCGACACTCTGTGCGATCAACGACGAGTTCGGTCTCAGGCGCACCCGCGAGGATATCGCGGATATGGCGTTTGCTATCGAAAAGAAGGTCCAGAAGGGGAGAGCGAGCCCCACTGACACCTACGTCTCCACAAACGGTGGGATCGTGCTCATCACCGGGAACTCCAAGCGGAGACTACCTCCACAAGGCCTGCAGATCGTTGTAGGAAACACCATGGTGCCGCACAGTACCGCAAAGATGGTGGAACTGGTCGGGAATCTCCAGAGGAAGCACCCAGAGATCGCAAACCCGATCCTGGACGCCATCGGAGCCGTGACGCTTGCCGCCCTCCATAACATCAACCATCCAAGGGAACTGGGGCGGTGCATGGACATGAACAACGCCCTCCTTGAAGCGCTCGGCGTAGGGCATCCTGCAAGCAGCAAGCTTGTGCTTGCTGCAAGAGCGAGCGGTGCTTATGGCGCGAAGATCACGGGAGCAGGGGGCGGCGGATGTATCATCGCTCTCTGCCCGCGGCGCGCAAAGAGCCGGGTTGCCGGGGCCATCGAGGCCTGCGAGGGAAAAGCGATCATCACCACCATCGATACCGACGGCGCGAGAAAAGAGAAGCATGACTGAGACCGTGATACTGAAACTGGGGGGGAGCGTGATAACCGACAAGTCGGGGGAATGTGCTATCGATAACGCCCGTCTGCGCGAGATCGCGGGCGATATCGCACGGAGCGCTCCGAAACTCGTGCTCGTCCACGGAGCGGGGTCGTGCGGGCACCCGGAGGCCCGGCGCTACCGGATCAACGACGGCCTTGATGCGGAGAACGTCCCCGGGGTCTACCACACGCACGCTGCCGTCTTGCGCCTGAACGCCGCGGTCGTCGGTGCCCTGCGGGATGCGGGCGTCGAGGCGATCGGTATCCACCCCCTTGACCTGGCTCTCGCCGAAGGCGGACGTCTGGTCTCGTTTGAGACCCGCCATATCGCCGAAATGACTGGACACGGCATTGTGCCCGTGCTGCACGGCGATGTGGTGATGGACCGCCTGAAGGGGGCCTGCATCGTCTCGGGCGACCAG
This sequence comes from Methanoculleus sp. UBA413, assembly GCF_002502935.1. Classification (NCBI taxonomy): domain Archaea; kingdom Methanobacteriati; phylum Methanobacteriota; class Methanomicrobia; order Methanomicrobiales; family Methanomicrobiaceae; genus Methanoculleus; species Methanoculleus sp. UBA413. The sequence continues at coordinate 27,270 of NZ_DAQR01000134.1, read as the reverse complement.
CTGGTGACCCGGCTTGCCGTCGCTCTCGGGAGCAGGCGTGTGGGGCTTGCGACCGACGTCGCGGGCGTCCTGCAGAACGGGTCGGTCGTCCCGCGCATCGACCGGAGCATAGCAGAGACACTTGAGATCGGCGGATCGGGTAACACCGACGTGACCGGGGGCATGCGAGGCAAGATCAGGGAACTCCTGGCTCTTGCCGATGCCGGCACCGATTCGCATATCTTCCATGTCTCAACGGTCGGCCGGTTCCTGGACGGCACCGAGCATGGTGGGACGATCGTAACCAGAAGAGGCATACCATGACAAAAGAGACCGCCACATCATCACGGAAACGGGATCACCTGGTTATCTGTTGTGAGAAACCTATTGAGGCCGGAGACGCCGGTTTTGAGGATGTGCGGCTGGTCCACAACGCCCTTCCGGAGTGCGATATGGATGCGATCGAGACCCGAACCCGGTTCCTCGACAGAGCACTCTCCTCCCCCCTCTTCATTGCAGCGATGACCGGAGGACATCCGGACACCCTCGAGGTGAACCGGCGGCTCGCACGTGCCGCCGAACGGTATAACCTCGGTATGGGTGTCGGTTCTCAGCGAGCCGCACTGGAAAAGCCCGAACTGGAGGACAGTTTCGTCGTCGTGCGGGAGGAAGCGCCACATGCCTTCCTCTGTGCGAACCTGGGAATCATCCAGCTCCGCGACCACGGCATCGAGTGGGCGGAGCGGGCTGTCGAGATGATCGATGCAGATGCGATCGCCATCCACATCAACTCGCTTCAGGAAGCGATTCAGCCGGAAGGCGACCATAACGCTGAGGGATGCCTGGAAGCACTACGCAACCTCTGCGAAGAATTCTCCTACCCGGTCATCGTGAAGGAGACAGGTTCCGGCATATCGGCCGGAACAGCAAGGGCAATCTGGGGAGCAGGAGCGAGCGCCATCGATATCGGCGGCTATGGAGGGACGTCCTGGGCGAAGATAGAGTGTCTCAGGGCGAGAGATCCCGGTCTTGCCGATCTCGGGGAAGCGTTCCTCTCCTGGGGCATACCGACGGTGGTGAGCCTCTGCGAGGTGCGGACGACAGGAAACCCGATTATTGCAACGGGCGGACTGCGTTCAGGAATAGACATCGCGAAAGCAATCGCGCTTGGGGCGGATCTCGGGGGCATGGCGCTCCCCCTCTTAAAGCCGGCTATGGAGAGCGATGACGCGCTCTTTGCAGCCGTCGAGGCGATCCACCGCGAACTCGAGGTTGCGATGTTCCTGACGGGATCTCGGACGATACGGGACCTTTCGCACGCACGGACGTATATAACCGGACTGACCCGGCAGATGATTGAAAAGATCGACTAACTACAAAAATTCCTACAAGGAGGCTACATGGATATTGAGATTATAGCAGTGGGCGGGTATAACGAAGTCGGCAGAAATATGACTGCCGTCCGCTGCGGAAAAGAGATTGTCATCTTTGATATGGGCCTGCGTCTCGACCAGGTGATGATCCATGAGGATGCCGATATTGAGAGCATGCATTCCCTGGACCTGATCGAGATGAAAGCCATTCCCGATGACACCATCATGAATTCGATAGAGGGAAGTGTCAAGGCGATCGTCTGTTCGCACGGGCATCTGGACCATATCGGTGCGATACCGAAACTTGCGCACCGCTATAATGCCCCGATCATCAGCACGCCCTATACATCGGAACTGATCAGGCAGCAGATCGCGGGTGAACAGAAGTTTGGGGTGAACAATAAACTCTTCGCCCTGAAAGCCGGGCAGCGCTACACCATCTCCCCACACCTCACGCTCGAGTTCGTACGGAGCCAGCACTCCATCATCGATACCGTCTTTCCGGTCCTGCACACGCCGCGGGGCGCGATCGTCTACGCAAACGATTTCAAACTGGACCGGACGCCGGTGCTCGGGGAGCCGCCGGACTTTGCCCGGCTGCGGCAGATCGGGAAGGAGGGCGTGCTCGCCCTGATCGTCGAGAGCACAAACATCAGTGAGAAGGGACGCTGTCCGAGCGAGAAGATCGCACGGGACCTCGTCCGGGATACCATCACCAGTTACGAGGACGACAAGAGCGGTATATTTGTCTCGACGTTCTCGTCGCACATCTCCCGTGTCAAGACCATCGCCGAATGCGCTCACGAGATCGGCAGAAAACCGGTCCTGCTCGGGCGGTCGATGGAGCGTTACAGCTCGGCGGCCGAGCAGTTGAAACTGGTCGGGTTCCCTGAGACGCTCTCGATGTTTGGCAACCGGCGGACCGTTGACCGGACGCTGCGGCGGATCATGAAGACCGGGAAGGACAAGTTCCTCCCGATCGTCACCGGCCACCAGGGGGAGTCGGGGGCCATCCTGACGAGGATCGTGATGGGGGATACCCCGTACAAACTGGAGAAGGGCGATAAGATCCTCTTCTCCGCAAAGGTTATCCCGAACCCGATGAACTACGGGCAGCGCTACCTGGTCGAGGCCCGCGCCAGGATGGCAGGCGTGCGGATCTTTGATGAACTGCATGTCTCGGGCCACGCGTACCGGGAGGACCACTACGAGTTCCTGCACCTCTTAAACCCGCAGCATGTCATCCCGGCCCATGGCGATATCGACATGACCGGCGGTTACGCGAAGTTTTCAGAGGAGATCGGGTATACCCTCGGGGACGATCTCCATGTCCTGCGGAACGGGCAGAGGGTTCTGCTAAAGTAGGAGAGAAGGCATGACAACGCTTGAAGACTACCTGGAGAAGAATGCTGACAGAATGGACAAGATGATCAACCGCTACTTCGGGGACGTCTACGGTGACCTCTTCCGGGCAAGCGCCCATCTGCTGTTTGCGGGCGGCAAACGGCTCCGCCCGGCGGTCGTGATCCTCGCTGCGGATGCGGTGAAGAAGGGGAGTTCGGATGATCTGCTCCCTGCGGCTCTCGCCCTTGAACTGACGCATAACTTCACTCTCATCCATGACGACATCATGGATGGAGATGTTACCCGGCGCGGCGTCCCGACAGTGCACACCGTTTGGGGTGAACCGACGGCGATCCTTGCGGGGGATGTGCTGTATGCGAAGGCGTTTGAGTTCATCTGCATCTCTGATGCCGGGAACCTCGAAAAAGTCAGGGCGGTGAGGATGCTTGCCCGGACCTGCACCGAGATCTGCGAGGGGCAGAGCATGGATATCGCGTTTGAGGCCCGGAGGGATGTCTCTGAGGCGGAGTACCTGGAGATGGTCGCCAAGAAGACCGGCGTGCTCTACGGCGCGGCCGCCGCCATCGGCGGGGTCCTTGCAGGCGCAAACCCGATCCAGGCCGACGCCCTCTACCAGTTTGGGGTGAACAGCGGCGTTGCCTTCCAGATACAGGACGACCTGATCGATCTCTATGCAAGCAGCGAGAAGAGCGGGAAGGACCGCGCGTCGGATATCAGGGAAGGGAAACAGACCCTGATCGCGATCACGGCACGGGAGAAGGGGCTTGACCTCGCCCCGTACCAGCGGGAACTCACGGGCGCCGAGATCGACGACCTCATCGCCCGGCTCGAGGGTGCAGGCGTCATCGACGAGGTCAGGGCCACGGCAATCGAGCGGGCAACCGTGGCAAAGGAGGCGCTCTCGATCCTCCCGGATTCGGAGGAGAAGCGCCTGCTTGGCGAGATTGCCGATTTCTTCATAAACCGGGGCAACTGATATCATGGACGCTGATCTCGAGTACCTGCTCTTCATCTACGCCCTGCAGAACGCGGTGAAGCACAACAGTGCCCCGAAGAGCGGGGCGGTCATCGGCACGGTGCTCGGGAAGCACCCAGAGTTTCGGAGCCGGGTCAAGGAGATTGGCCCTCTTGCAGGGAAGGTTGTCGCGAAGGTGGCGGCGATGGGCGGGCCTGAGAGGAAGAGCCTTCTAGAAGAGATCGCTCCCGAACTCCTGGATGAACTCACCGAGACTCGCGAGCACTCAAGGGAGCTTCCTGCCCTTCTCGGTGCGGAGAACGGTGTCGTGATGCGGTTTGCGCCGAACCCAAGTGGGCCGCTACACCTCGGCCACGCCCGGGCCTCTATCCTGAACGACTACTATGTCAGGCGGTATGGGGGCCGGTACGTCCTCCGTATCGAGGATACGGACCCAAGAAGGGTTGATCCCGAGGCATACGAGATGGTGCTTGAGGATATCGAGTGGCTGGGGCTCGGTATCACCGATATCGTCTACCAGAGCGACCGGCTTGAGGTCTACTACGACTGGTGCCGGAAACTCATCGAGCTCGGCGGCGCCTATGTCTGTCTCTGCGATGCCGAGCGGTTCAGGGAACTCAAACTCAAGAAGAAGGCGTGCCCCTGCCGGGACCGGCCGGTTGAGGAGAACCTGGAACTCTGGCAGCGGATGCTTGACGGGGAGTTCTATGAAGGTGACGCGACGGTCAGGGTGAAGACGGATCTCACCCACCCCGACCCGGCAATGCGGGACTACTCGGCGATGCGGATCGTGAATACACCCATCCACCCGAGGGTGGACGCAACGGTCTTTCCGCTGATGAACTTCTCGGTCGCGGTTGACGACCACCTGCTCGGGATCACCCACGTGATCCGCGGGAAGGACCACATTGCAAACACAGGGCGGCAGCGGTATATCTTCGATTACTTCAGGTGGAAGCCGCCGGTCTACTATCACTACGGCCGGATGGGGATATCGGGGGTTGTCCTCTCGACGTCGAGTATGCGGGAGGGGATCAGGAGCGGGGTCTACACCGGGTGGGACGACGTCCATCTCGGCACGCTCCGGGCGATCGCGCGCAGGGGCATCGAGCCTGAGGCGGTCAGGAACGCCATGGTCGATATCGGGATGGGGGAGACCGATATCACCTTCTCGTGGGAGAACCTCTATGCCCGGAACAAGGAGCTTGTCGACCCGAAGGCAAACCGCTACTTCTTTGTGCCTGACCCGGTCGAGGTCGTCGTGGAGGGAGCTCCCCGCCATGAGGCCCACGCGGCCCTCCACCCGAACGATCCCTCCCGGGGGGTCCGCACCCTTGTTACAGGTGGAAGTGTCCTCCTCCCGAGGGCTGATATCGAGGGGCGAAGCATGGTCCGGTTAAAAGACCTCTATAATGTCAGGATCGCATGGGATGGGGACGTACCGCACCTCTCTTATGCGGGCGAGGCGCTCGAGGATGCCCGGCGGGAGAAGGCGCCGATCATCCAGTGGTTGCCGGCTGATGCGAAGATCCCCTGCACCCTTCATACACAGGACGGGGATGTCGAGGGGTTCTGCGAACCCCTGGTCGCGGGAGAGGTGGAGAGTGTCGTCCAGTTTGAGCGTGTCGGGTTTGCGCGGGTAGACGCGGTGACCGACGGCCGGGTGGACGCGTTCTTTGCGCACCGGTGAAACGGTCCCGGGCTGATTTCGCCGAAGGCCGGCCAGATCCCCTTCAGGATCTGCTCAAGGCCGACCTCATACCATTCTGTTTTTCCGGGATCCGAAGAGTGGGCGCGGATATCAGTCGCGTGCATCATCGCCGTGCACGGCATGGCAGGCATCGAACCTCGACCCAAACGAGGCGTTGCGGGCCAAATGAGGGGGTTAGGGGAGAAGAACCATTTTGCACTGACTCCGCGAACTTCTGTGTGAGTCAGCGATCTGATTCACCCCGGCAAGCAGCCCCACCACCACACTCATGAGCGGTGGACCGCCACCGCTTCCGCTCTCCCGACCAGTTCCCGGAGCACCGCCCGCGCAAGCCCGACGTTGCCATAGTCCCGCTCCGTGACCACTTCACGGATGCAGGCCGGCACCTCGATGAACCGTTCAGCCTCCCGGATCTCGGCTGCAAGTGCCTCAAGGTCTCTCCTCTCCCGCACCCGCTCCCGGTGCCATGCCGCAGACCTGCGGTCGGGGTCGATCGCAAGGACTGCCTCATAGCAGTCAACCGCCTCATCGTACCTGCACATGACCCCAAGCAGCCATCCCCGGCTCTGCCAGGCGAGGATATGTCTGGGGTCCAGCGTGAGCGCCGTATCACAGCAGGCGACGGCATCTTCGTGCTCCCCGAGGCAGGCAAGAGCATACCCCTTCCGCTGCCAGGCCGTCGCATTCACCGGGTCGATGGCAAGCGCCTGATCAAAACTGGCGGCCGCCTCGTCGTAGCGGCCGAGCTTGAGGAGGGCAAAGCCTTTCCGTCTCCATATGACAGGGTCGCCGGGGGAGAGTTCAAGGGCCTTATCGTAACAGGCGATCGCCTCATCAAACTTCCTCATGCTGCAGAAGGCCTGTCCCCTGTGATACCACACCCCGGCATTCTCTTGTCTGATCGCCATCGGAGTTACAGGGGAAACCAACCCATAAGAACCTAACGCCCGGCGTCCCGCAACGGATAAGACCAATCAAGCGAGAGATAGATATATTATGACAGATACGATTCTTGTTGCCTACGCCACCCGCTACGGCTCGACCGCAGAGGTGGCGGAGGCGATCGGCGATGAACTCCGGAAGACGGGCGTTGAGGTCGATGTGCAGCCAATCGATGATATCCTAGACCTCTCCCGATACCGGGCAGTCATCATCGGGAGCCCGATCTACATGGGAAAATGGCTCCCTGAAGCACAGGTCTTCGTCGAGCGGCACCAGCAGTACCTGCGCGGCATACCGGTCGCCTACTTCGCCGTGGGGCTCACGGTCGCAGGCGAGACTCCTGATGCCATCAGGAAGGCAGAGGCGTCGATGGGTCAGGTCAGGATGCTCGTAAACCCCGTAGATATCGGCATCTTCCCGGGAAGACTCGAGAGCAGCCGCCTCTCCGCAGCAGACCGCGCGATCATCAAACTCATCAGAGCGAAGACTGGAGACTTCCGCGATTGGGAAGCCGTCCGGGCCTGGGCAGAGGCTCTACGCCCAAGGATTGCCCGGGCCTGACCGGCCGGCATCTCTTTTTCTCAAGGCCCGGCAGAGGCTGAGTCCCCTCTTTTGGTTCCAACCGGATATTGTGACGCCACGCCGGGAGCGGAGGAGGATTATGATAATATCATAAATATAAAAAAGCGTCTACCCCGACACCGTATTTGAGATACCTATAAATAATAGTATCCTATATCAATGCACACCATGACCCAGAACGGGGGGTATCAGGGCCCAATACTGAAAAATAGTCACGTAAAGCGCCTCAAATCGTCAGGGGGCCGGGGGGTTTGGAGGATCCTTACATGTCTCATCATGCTCTGCCTCATCGCTGGAACCGGCCAGGCGTACAGTTCCGATAACGCCACCGGCACCGCATCACAGAGAGTACAGATCAGAACAGAACTCTACCTCTACCCTGAAGCCGGGAACAGCGTATCGCAAGGAGACTCCGGTGGAGGCGGCGGCCTCTCCGCCGTCCTGCTCTGGACCCACACCTTCCCGGACGCAGTAACTGCGATCAGCATGCCGACCGACGGGTCGGCAGTTGCTGTCGGCACCGCCGGAGGGGAGATCGCCCTCCTGAACAGCAGCGGTAGCGTACTCTGGACCTACCAATCCGGCGCTCCAATCACGGGGCTTGGGATCACTACCGGGGGGAGTGCCATCGCGGCAGGGACCGGGAACCGGATCATGATGCTTGATGCCGGCGGCCAGGTCCTCTGGACGATGGACACAGGAAGCAGAGTGCTTGGGGCCGGCATCTCCCCTGAAGGGAAGTACTGCGCCGCCGGGACCGCCGCGGGGGATATCCTCCTCACTAACAGCCGGGGAGGCCTTCTCTGGAAGACGCAACCAGGAAGCGCCGTCACCGCCGTCGCGGTCGGCCCTGATGGTGCGTTCGTGGCGGCAGGAACCGAAGACGGATCCATCTATCTCCTGAATTCCCGGGGAGACGTGCTCTGGACGCATGATGCAGGCAGCGCCGTGCAGAGCGTCTCGATAGCAGCGGGCGGGTCCGCCGTCGCCGCCGGAACCGCAGGCTCCACAGTCCTCCTGCTGGACAACGAGGGGAGAGGAGGGACGGTATGGAGAGGCGACGACCCGATCAATGCGGTCCACCTCGACCCACGCGGCTCACGGGTCGGCGCCGGGACGGACAGGGGGTATGCGCACCTGCTGAACGGTGCCGGGGTCCGGCTCTGGGAGTTCGGCAAGGTCTGGAGCCCGGAAGGAGAGAACAGCGCCGTCACCGCTGTTACGTTCTCATCGCCTGCCGACTACCTGGCCATAGGCTCCGATAACCACAACGTCTACTACTTCACCTTTGCCTCCAGAACCCCGCCGACAGTGATCCTGGAGCAGGGCACGGTTACCCCGGAAACCACTACCCCGGCAACGCTCCGGGGTGATATGCAGGCAGCCCCAGAGATAGATTCCACGCCCGGGGACACCGCAGACCCGGCACCGCAGGAAGCGCCTGGATACTCTCTCGCCGTCGCCCTCGGGGCCATAGCGGTCACCGCCGTCTACCGGCGTACTGGCCGCTAGAGCGGATCGCGGGCCCCGGCACTCCTCTTTTCTTTATCCCGGCCCCGTGGGCCGCAAGAAAAAATGGATATAGGACGATCGCTCACCTATCTGCAATTGTCAGGGTGAACCGGGTGAATAAATACTCCTTTGTCGCAAGAATGCCCGACGAACCGGGCGCGCTCCACCGCGCGGCCGAGATCATCAAGTCCTACTCGGGCAACATCAACCGCATCCAGTACGACCGCAGGATCGACCCCGCCACGGTCTTCTTCGAGGTAACCGCCGCGCCGGAGACCTACCACCGAATGAAGGAAGACCTTCACGCAATCGGCTACCTCCAGGAGTCGCTCCCAACGCCCGGATTCCTCAGGTTCTCAGTACACCTCCCGCACCAGCCCGGATCCCTCTTTGAACTCCTCACCTACATCACCGGGGCGGGCGCAAACATCGCCTACATCGACTTCGATGACCGGCGGTGCGACCCGGGAAGGGTCACCATCAGCCTGAACGTCGAAGAGTCCGCGATTGTGGAGAGCCTGCTCGACCGGCTGAAATCGCGCTACCGTCTTGAGATCCTCGAGTACGACACGACCGGCGAGAAACTCGACGATACTGTCTTCTACGTCAGGTTCGCCCAGGCGGTGCGGGGGCTGATCGGAACGGCAGAGGACGGGTTCCTGCTAAACCTCCTGCATGACGTCAACCATATCGTCCAGGAACTCAACAGCCTCGGTCAGGACCCAAAAGAGGTCTTCGAGTGCATCCTGCTCACCGGGAGAACGCTCCGGGATACCACCGGGGAGGGGTTCTACGCGGATGTCCAGCGTATCCAGGTCAGCGACGCCGTCGAGGTCTTCTGTTTCCAGATGCCGGGCGGCGGGAACATCTTCCTGCTCCGCGCCCCGGGTGAGACCGTCATGATCGATACCGGCTACGGCATCTATCACCAGGACGTGGTGCAGATGTTCCAGCATTACGGTCTTGGCGACCTCAAAAAGATCAAGAGGATCTACATCACCCACGCCGACGCCGACCACTGCGGGGCAGGCGGGCTCTTTGAGGCAGAGGCGTATATGCACACAGGATCGCTTGAGATCATCCGCCAGGCGAACCGGGCCTACGGTTCGCGCAGCGAGTCCTCGATCCTCGAGGAGGTCTACACGACCATCATCAACCTCTTCTCGCACTTCGCCCCGCCGGAGAGCCCGAAACTCTTTTCGGGGGAGAAGATCGGTATGCGCTCGATCTTCCCCGTCCTCGCCCGCGTTAAGGTCCATGACCTTGAGTTCGAGGTCCTCGAGTCCCTGGGCGGGCACCTGCACGGCCAGGTCTACCTCTTCTGCCCCGGGCACGGCATCATCTTCACCGCTGATACGCTGATCAACTTCGGGAGCCTCGATGAGGACCGGAAACGCTACAACTCGCTGGCCGACTTCCTGGTGACGTCGGTTAACGTCGACAGCGAGTGTGCACGCACAGAGCGCAAAGCGCTGCTTGAGATGATCGCGAGCCTGGATAAGGAACTTGCCCCGGCCGGCAGGCGGTGCCTGGTCGCATGCGGCCACGGCGCCATCTCCGTCCTCTCGGACGGAAGGCTGGAAGCGACCGGCCCGGTCGAGCGCTACCGGCCCGGAGAGAGACGAGGGAGTTAGGCGGGGACGAACCCCGCGTCCCGGATGATCTGCTGCCCTTCCGGGCTGGAGATGAATGAGAGGTACTCTGCCGCGAGCCCGGTGGGTTCACCGCGGGTGAACATGAAGAGTTCACGGGCAAGCGGGTAAGTTCCGTCCTCGATATTCTGAAGAGTGGGCGCAACCGGACCGGTGCCGGTATCGATGGGAAGGGCCTTCACCGACGCATCGATGTAGCCGACCCCCACGTAGCCGATGGCGCCGGGGGTCTGGGCAACCGCCTGCTTGACCGCCCCGTTTGAGTTTTTCTCGAGCTGGGTCTCGACAAAGTCCTCTTTCTGCATCACGGCTTCGTGGAAGAACTCGCGTGTCCCGGAGGCGCTATCCCGGCCGGTGACGACGATCTCCAGATCTGGACCGCCGAGCTCGTTCCAATTCCGGTAGGTGCCGTTGTAGATGCCCCGCACCTCGTCCAGCGTGAGGCTCCCGGCACTGTTTTCCGGGTTTACGATGATCACGATGCCGTCGAGGGCGACCACGTGCCCCACGAGGTCGGGATACGCTTCCTTCTCGGAATCTTTCAGGTCGCGAGAGGCCATGCCGATATCTGCAGTGCCGCCGCCGACGGCCTGGATGCCTACGCTGGACCCGCCACCGCTGATCTGGAGATCGACGTCCGGGTTTTCGGCCATGAAGGCCTCGGCGGTGAGCTGGGCAACCGGAAGGACGGTCGTCGAACCGGATACCAGGAGAGTTTCAGCGTGAGCGGGAGTTCTGTTTTCCCCCGTACAGCCGGCACAGAGGATGGCGGCAACCAGGACGATCGGGAGTGCGACGATGAGCACTCTCTCATAGCAGACAGAAAGTTTCCCTGTCATGCATAACCGGTGAGGGGATGAGACAATATAGAATTTTTCGAAGGCAACTCTAGTGATATATAGCATACCTGTAAAATATGGTGGTCGTGCATCGAGCCACCTTCTTGTGTGGCGTGGGGGATCGCTAGTGGACCATTTCACCTTATGTTGCGGGTCCTG
>NZ_DAQR01000134.1:8649-15900 GCF_002502935.1 Methanoculleus sp. UBA413 | reverse complement strand
TTAGATGAAATGATACAGTAGTGCTCCAGGGCATCTTATTTTGCGGGTTCTGGCATGGATCACGCGGAAGATCACGGAAGGGGTGTGGAGCGTTCATGGGGCAGGGCGCGAGGCCCCCGGGCTCGCCCCGGACAGTGGACCGTGGTGGGCATCACCCGGGGGGTGGGGGCAGCAGGCGGTCTCCCGCCATCACGACGCCCCGCGTGGCCGCCACTCCCCCATGAGCGAGAGCCCGACACCGACGGCGGCCAGGAGGCCCCCGACCAGAAGCACCAGGAAGTCCAGCTGGGCGAGGAGGAAGAGGCTTGAGATCATGCCGATGACCGGGATGAGGGGGAGCGACCCGATCCTCCCGGGGACCCGGAAGGGCCGGGCTCTGTCCGGTTCACGGTAGCGCAACAGGATCACGGATGCGTTGACGACGAAGAATGTCACAAAGAGCGTGAAGTTGGTGACGTTTGCGACGAAGCCGATCCTGCCGGCAAAGAGGAACACCACAGATGCGGCTGCAACAGCGATGATGGCCGCCCAGGGTGTCCGCGTCCGGGGATGCACCCGGGCGAGGACCGGCGGGAGCGAGAGGTCGGACGCCATGCCATAGGTGATCCGGGAGGATGCGAGCATCATCAGGAGGGCGGTGTTCGCGGTGGCGAAGAGGGCGATGACGGAGATGACAGTGAACGCCGCAGGGCCGAGCGCGACGGATGCGACGTCGGCGAAGGGTGCCCGGGAGGCGGCAAGTTGCTCCCAGCCGACGACCGAGACGGCGGAGAGGGATACAAGGATATAGAGGATGATAGTGACGGCAAGCGCGATCATCAGGGCGAGCGGGATGGTCCGCTCCGGGTTTCTGGTCTCCTCCGAGAGTTTGACGATCTCCTCAAACCCCATGTAGGCAAAGAAGACGAGCGCTGATGCCTGCAGGAGACCCGGGACTCCCTGCGGCATAGCGAGGTAATCCACCTGCCCGATGTAGGGGAGACCGATCAGGATGACCATGATGATGCCCCCTGCCTCGACAAGCGTCATGACGATCGCGACCCGAGCGGTCTCCTTGATGCCGGAAAGAAGGATCCCGGTTAGGAGGAGGATGATCAGGACCGCGGAGGGGAGGAGCGGGAAACCGGCGAGGTCCGAGAAGTAGCCGGCAAACCCGAGCGCGACGGTTGCGGCGCCGAGGATGCCGGAGAAGATGATCAGCCACCCGACGACGAACGCAAGCCTCCTCCCGAACGCGCTTGATACGTATTCGTACTCGGCGCTCGCACGGGGGTACATCGAGGAGAGCTCGGCGTAACTCAGGGCGCTCAGGCCGGCAATGACGGCGGCGATGGCGAACGCCAGCCAGACGGCGTTGCCGGCCATGCCTGCCGCCTCCCCGAGCAGGGCGTAGATCCCGGCCCCGAGGATGATCCCGATCCCGGAGAGGGTGACCGCGACGGGCCCGAGGTCGCGGCGGAGGTGCGTTCCGGGGCCCGGTTCTTCTTCCGGCATATGTATCCCTGGGTACCTGCACCATTTATGGGTATCCGGCCATGCGGGATGTCCAATGAGCCCGGTCATCCGGCCGGGATGGTGGACATCCCCATGCTGGAGAGAGGACAATCTGTCGGCACACAATACATTTTTATCAAATACCCGCGCCTGTGGTCTCCCTATGGGGCAGAACATTCTGGACCTTCTACGGCGGGAACATGTGAAGGTGCTTAGCCAGCTGGACGAGTTACAGCGGAGGGGCATCAGCGACCGGGCGGAGAAGTTCAATTTGATGAAGAACAACCTCCTGCCGCACATGGCCGGTGAGGAGCGGGTCTTCTACCCGAGGCTCGGGGAGCGGGGGCTGCACGACCTCGTGGCGGCGGCCCGGGAGGAGCATACGGCCATCCGGGCGCTCATCGACCGGTTGAACAGCATCCCCCCGGCCGACGAAGGCGGCTGGGTCCGCATGATGCCTGACCTCCGTGAGGCGATGAGGAGTCATGTCGACCGGGAGGAGAAGGCGGTCTTCGCAGCGGCCAGGGAGAGACTGGACAATGCCGAACTCCTGCACATCGGCGACCGTTTCGAGGAGGCGAAGGGGAAGGCCCATCTGCGGCCACTCAGATGATCTCACGGGCGCGAATGGCCATTCACGGTTCACTGCAGGGAGGGATCGGGAAGAACCGGTATCCCGCAATCAGCACGCTGGCTTCGCCGGTTCAGTCCGGGAAGAGACCTTGCGGGGTTTCCCGGGTTTTAGGCGTAACACATATATGCCGGTACCGCGTCAGGTGGTCCCCTGCGTTTGAGTGGGGGAAGTGATGAGATGGCGCAGAACGTTATTGATATCCTGAAACAGGAGCACGAGATGGTGCTCTCAATGCTCTCGGAACTCGCAAGCAAGGGCATCAGTGGCCGGGAGCAGAAATATGAGTCCCTGAAGGAAAACCTCATGCCGCACCTCATCGGGGAAGAGCAGGCTCTGTATCCGAGGCTCAAGGAGGAGGCAGAGATGCGGGACATGGTTCTCGAGTCCATCGAGGAGCATGGTGCGGTCAAGACGCTGCTTGGCCAGCTCGACAGCGCATCCTCATCAGAGGAGGATAGCTGGGTGGCGAAACTGAAGGTCATCCAGGAGAATGTGGACCACCACATCAGCGAGGAGGAGGACGAGATCTTTCCGCGGATGCAGCAGAAGATGAGCAGCGACGAACTCTCAAGCCTCGGCAGCCGGTATGAGGAAGCGAAGAGAAGCGCGATGCCGGTTGCGGCACGCTGAGAGCGCGGGTGCACAGGCACCGGCACCCCTGTTTTTGGCCTGAGTACGAAACGGTTAAGTGCGACACCTGCCATTGGACAGCCGGATGGAGGCCGGGTGTATGGCACAGATTCTTGAGTTGATCAGGGCAGACCACGACTTTATCAGGAGTCTCCTCGACGAGCTCGCGGACAACCCCGAGACGCGGGATGTCCGGTGCATCACGCTCCGCCGCGAACTGCCGGGGCACATGTACGCGGAGGAGGCTACACTATACGCACGGCTCCGGGGTGTGGCCCCGGAGGAGATCAGGCAATCGATCAGCGAGCATAGCGATATACGTGACATGCTTGCCCGCTTTGAGGCGATCCCGCTCAGGGATGAGGCGTGGATGCCGGCGCTCGCCGGCCTGACGGATATCGTCAAGGCCCACTTCGCTGCAGAGGAGGAGGTGATCTTCTCCCGCGCAGAGCACTACCTCAGCAGGAGCGAACTCTTTGAGCTCAGCGAGGGGTTTGGGATGGAGAAGCAGAAAGCGGCACAGTTTGCGGTGATGTAACCGCCGACGCCGCGTGATCACGGGGGGATGCGTGCAGGACCGGCCGGACCCGAACTTCTCCTCACGGGAGAGGGATCCTTTACTCTTTGGGATAGGAGGGGGGCCGAATCCGGGCAACGGCCGAACCGGCACGAGCGCTCTCAGAGGGTCTCGGCGGCACAGCCCCAAAATATATGAGAAATATTTGACAACGGGTCGTTGTAAACTAATATCCGAAATCCTTATCATCGCCAGAGCCAGAATACCCATTGATGAGGGTTCTTATCACGAGCGGAAGGACGATCGCCCAGGGCAGGGAACTCTACTACAAGGATACACCTGCATATTCCCGCGAAACAGGTCGCTGTTTCATCCACCCCTTCGATCTCCTGGAGCTCGGCGCAGAGGAAGGAGATTCCGTCCTCCTCTCGACCGTTGCGGGGGAAGAGGTCTTTTCTGCAACACCGTCCGAAGACCTCGTACCCGGAACCGTCTTCATCCCCTGCGGGCCGCATGCAAACGCTATCCTGCATGCGGACACACATGGAACCGGCGCCCCCGACTACAAGTGGCTCGAGGGGTCGCTGGCACGGACCGATGCCCTGCCGCGGTCGGGCTGGGAGATCCTCGCAGAGCAGGGCGGCGCCGCATGCCCTCCGGTGACGGAACCCGGCGGAGATGAGGTCGGCAGCGTCACAGTCCGAGATGTAACCTGCCCCCTCTGCGGGTGCCTCTGCGACGACCTTGTCGTGCGGGTCGAGGGCGGCATCGTCACGTCGGTCGATAACGCCTGTGCGCTGGGCTCAGAGAAGTTCCTCTCAAGGAGCCGCCTTAATTTCCCAATATCGAGGAGCGGGGGATCGTGGGCGCCGATCGGATTTCCAGAGGCGATCCGGTATGCCGCAGAGGTGCTCGCCGACGCCGAGCGACCGCTCCTCTTCGGGTGGAGCGGCACCTCCGCAGAAGCACAGTGTACCGGCATCCATATCGCCGAAGAGGTCCGGGGCGTCATCGATAACTGCTCCTCGATCTGCCATGGTCCCTCGCTCATGGGCAT
Source organism: Methanoculleus sp. UBA413 (assembly GCF_002502935.1). Classification (NCBI taxonomy): domain Archaea; kingdom Methanobacteriati; phylum Methanobacteriota; class Methanomicrobia; order Methanomicrobiales; family Methanomicrobiaceae; genus Methanoculleus; species Methanoculleus sp. UBA413. Next base: position 11,568 of record NZ_DAQR01000134.1, on the reverse strand, counting down.
CCAGGAGGCGGGGCACCCGGGGTGCTCGCTTGGTGTGGTGAAGAACCGGGCCGACGTCGTGATCTACTGGGGCTCGAACCCGATAGAGTCGCACCCCCGCCATCTCTCGCGGTATACGACGTTCGTCAACGGTCGGTACCAGGATAACGGGCACCTGGACCGGACGCTCGTCGTCGTGGATATCAGGAAGACCGATACCGCAAAGATCGCCGATGAGTTCATCCGGATCAAGCCCGGCGGCGATTATGCCGCCTTTTCGGCCCTGCGGGCGATCCTCAGGGGCCGCGCGGATATCCTCCCCCCCGAGATCGCGGGCATCCCCCGGGAGAGGTTGATATGGCTCGCCGACCTCTGCAGGAATGCACGGTTCGGGGCGCTCTTCACCGGGATAGGGCTGACGCAGTCTCCCGGCAGGTACAAGAACGTGCGTAACGCCATTGAGCTCGTCGATGAACTCAACCGGCATACGAAGTTCACCCTGACGCCCATGCGTGGGCACTGGAATGTCAACGGCACCAACCAGACATTCTCCTACCTCACCGGGTACCCGTACGGCGTCGATTTCGCACGCGGGACACCGTATTACAACCCGGGTGAGACCACGGCGGTCGACCTGCTCGGTCGGGGGGAGGTCGATGCCTGTCTCATCATCGGCGCCGATCCCGGGGCGCACCTACCGAGGAGGTGCAACGAGCACCTCGCGACGATCCCCACGATCGTCATCGATCCCTTCGTCTCGCTCAGCACCGCCTTTGCGGACGTCCATATCCCGGTCGCATGCGTGGGGATCGATTGTGAGGGGACGGGCTACCGGATGGACTCCATCCCGATCCGGCTGCGCAGGGTCCTCGATTCGGGCCTGCCGACCGACGAGGAGGTGCTGTCGCGGATACTGCATCTCATACGGGAAGGGGCGCGGTCCCGCGCTGCAGGCCACCCTGAGATGCGATCTCCGCGGTGGACTGCGGGCGTACCACGGGCTGTGTAGTGCGCAAGCACAAGGTGGTATGAGCCGGGACATGGGCACTGGAGAAGATCACCGGGGTGCTTCACCCCCGAGTAAACTATATCTGGTCAACAAATCGATAAAGTTAAGTGAATGTAACGTACATGGATAGTATGGTGTCACTGCCATGTGGTGACATCATAGATTCAACAGGACTGAAGCGATGAGCGAAGGTACACCTCTGGTGTCTCCTAATCATCATCGTGTCGATGCAGGTCGCAATCAAATCCTGAAACCCTCTCTTTCATCAACGTAAAACCTCGGGGCACCCGTGGTCCAGAAAAGGAAAGGAAACGCACCGGACGACTGCCATCCCGGCTTGTCCCGGAAAGGTGCCATACCAGAGACCGGGGCGGGAACGACCTCCCGAACCCGCCCCCTACCGTTTACTATTCTTCGTGACGCTCGCTCCCGGCGGGTTGCCGGAAGTGATTCCCCCGCAGCCCACTCCGAGTTTGGCCAGGGCGCGATGAACCGCACCCGGCACCCCTTCTGTGACTTCTCCTCAGGGAAGGGGGTTTCCGTGTGGGGAGTAGGGGTTTGAAGGGCACCGGCCCGGGACCAGGTGGAGACGAGCGATCGACCCCGGTTGTCGCGTGCCTGGGGATCGTCCCGCGGGGCAGATTAATTTGAAATGCTTAAAAAATAGTTAAAGTTAAATGTCTGTAGTTTAACTGGAAGTATGGTGCCACTGCACGGCGGTGCATCGAAGTAAAACCTCGAAGGCATCCGCGACCCCGGGATAGAACGGAGTCGCACCGGGGCTGTCGTGCCGGACGCCCCGGCGGGGTGCCGCGTGATGACGGTTCCTCCTGCTGTTGGACTTCAACTTATTTTGCGGATCTGGTGTGTGGTGATCGCCAGCCGCACGCGGAAGGGTGGTGACAGGAGGGAGGGGCTACACGAGTGGCAAGGCTTCGCGCTCTCTCACGTGATTCCTCGTGAGGTTGGATCTGTACCAGAACCCACATAATAAGGTGAAATGCCTCACCACACTCGCCCAGGGGTGAAGATGCGGCGGTGATATGTCCACGGATGCCCGCGACGGGAGGAGGGGGAGTCCTGTCATCCCCTGGCTACGCCGGGTTGACTGAGGGCGTCCCGTCTTCCGCTCAACTCCAGCAAATACCCGGAAGACCTGCACCCGGTAGCAGCCGGCCAGACTGCTCACTCACCGCCTCAGAAAAAGACGTTATCTCCTTCCCTTCAGCAAGATCACCGCACCGAGACCTGCAAGAACCCCTGCAACCGAAACCGGTGACGCCTGTGTGACCGGCTCTTCTCCGGGAGGTTGTCCTAAAATTATAAGACCTTTCAGATAAACCTCCGGGTCATGGCCTTCCGGGAACTTGACGATGATCTCTGGAGGTTATCCCAAAACTCTTCTGCCGGGAGGGGCGGGCCCCCTCCCGGTCCCTCCCCCAGGGCGAGAGACCCGGGCATAGGCCGTGTTTCGATTCCGCATCTCGTATGCGGCAAACCGTCGTTCCCGTGCGTGAGCATGCTCCGACCCCCCCGTGATCTTCGATCGCCGGGGACTTTTGGGATGTGCTCCTGGGCAATTGTCCAGAAGTACCTCCCACCAACGAAGCCGCACATCGGCCGACCCCGATGTGACCCGCGCCGTCTGTTCAACGGCATTCTGTACGTCCTGACCACCGGCTGCACCTGGCACGATGTTCCAGCAAAATACGGTACCAAATCGACGGTTCATCGGTACCACCTTGAATTATGCGAGAAGGGAGTGTACCAGGCGATCTTCCTCGACCTGCTCCGATCCGGGTATGCGATCCGAAAGATCGATCTCTCGGACTGTGCGACGGATACCAAGGCAATCTCGGCAAAAAAGAGGGATCGACCGGCTATGATGGCTATAAAAAGGTAAACGGAAACAAACTGAGTGCTCTGGTCGA
>NZ_DAQR01000134.1:0-8497 GCF_002502935.1 Methanoculleus sp. UBA413 | reverse complement strand
CTGAGTGCTCTGGTCGATCGGAACGGTCTCCCTCTTGTCTGCACAGTTGCACCGGCAAATGTCCATGATTCTCGGCTCTATGATCCAACCCTCGATGCATTTCAGATTCCCGTGGCGCAGGATCGTCCCACGATCCTCTCCGCAGATGCAGCCTACGATACACGGGAAATCCGTCAATACAACCGGAACCGGGGAATCAAGACCAATATCCCAGTCAACAAGAGATCCCGGAAACAGCCAAAACGAGGGAGACCGATCCGGTTCGATCCGGAACTCTACAAGAAGCGCAGTACCATTGAACGGTTCTTTAGTTGAATTGAGGCGTTTAAGAAGATTGTTCCACGTTACGAGCGGTATGAGCACTCATTCCTGGGGCCGATTCACCTGGCGTGTGTTGTCATGATCGGGAGAATATTGGGATGACCTCCCCGACACATGAGGAGTTTGGGGTCGAAGTTCTGGTTGATCCGGGGTATTTCGGGCTAGTCTGCGGATGATCCCCCTGCTGCACAGGGATATTTTCCAAGGATGCTCTACAGATTTCTTCCGACCGGACGCTTCGCCGGCGATCTCAACGGAACAGTAAGACAGAGAACGTATGCCGTGTTCGCTGGTTTGGAATACGGTGACGTGAGTCCCCGAAAAAAATTGGTCCGGGTTGGTGCCCGGTAGTTGAGCGGTTATGCCGTGAGAACGGCATATGTTTTCCCGATGATACCAGAATCCTTGCTAATCAGTTGGATGATGTAGGTCTGTCCGATATGCTTCGGATTCGGCACATACATTCCGGTCTGCTTATAACTTCCAGAGTCGTCCTTTCCAAACGCTGCGACAAATCCTTCGTCAAGTTCCGTTGCACTAACGGTGTGGCTTGTCCCGGGGGTAAAGGAAGACGTGCTGTAGCGTTTACCAACTTTATAGTAGCTGCGATCACCGTCACTGACACAGACGTCGAAATCCACGTTCTTGCCGGGAGTGACACCAAGGCATGTTATGGTAAGACCATCGTCCACACTCAGATCGGCCTTAAAGGTAACTGTCGGCGTAACGTCCTTTGTTGTACTCAGCCCTCCCGAAAAGGAAGAGACCAGTGCTGCAATGATGATGGTGACGACAAGCATCAACATGACGCCGATGACCGGCGATACCGCTGCATCCCGTGATGACTCTTTTCTTGCGTTCATTATTATGCCTCCTTCACCGCAACGGTTTTCATAAACATAGTCTGACCCGATGGGGTATAGACAATTGTCACGGAAACACGGTCACCGGGAGTTACGGAAATACTTCCAAAACCATCGCCGTACGTGCACATTCTTCCGAAACTCCAGTTTGTATCTTCGGCTGTTGCATAGAAACTCCCTGTAGGTTTACCGTTAGTGAATTGAACACCCTTTGTTTCTAAAAACGCAATAAGATCCAGATCATTAATCTTCTGTCTAGACCCTACTTTAAGGACATTGTCTGTCATCGGGTCCGGTTCTGTAGTAGATACTCCTCCATCGTCTCCAAATATGCTCATCCACTGATCTAGGGTTATTACACCAAGGAAATCACCCTTACCGAGTGAATTTAGATTCTCTAAACCTTCAGGAGGAGGCGCTAGTCCCTCAAGACCGCCTTTAAATGCAGCCCCAGAGGCACTCATCCTAGAACCGGCTTTCAAGGTGTAATTTCCAAACCACTGTTTTGAATTGTTGTCATTTGCTGCTTGTGTTGATTTAATATTGGCATCTCCAACACTATTGCTATCATGGAAGCCTTTTACCTCGCTCCATTCTACAATGTTAAAACCAAACGGTACTGTTGATGCCCCTGGCACCAGTTTCCGCGTTTGTCCGGCATTTGAAAGAACAATCGTGATGTCTTTGGAGGAAATGTCCTGGGAAGTCGACTGTACTACCAGTTCAATACTCTCATTAGTCATGCTGACATCAAAGCTTGCTGAAGGGGTGGGTTCCTGCGAGGTCATAATTCCGCCCGCAAACGTGCTCACCACAGCTGCAATAATGATCGTCACCACAAGCATCAGCATAACGCCGATGACGGGCGAGACCGCATCATCTCTTTCTTTCATGTCTGTTCTGCGCTTCATGCGTTCATACCTCTGTATCCCCCAAGTAGAGCTCAGGAGACCACGCAATGGAATCAGTTCACCATGTATATAAGTTAACCGAATTGTATTTACATTATATAAATATTAAATGAATTAAGTTTACGTTTTCGGAGGGCTGGGTTGACTGAGTATGTGGCCTCCCCCGCTTCATGCGCGCGCGGGCCCCGCGCCTGGAAGATCTCCCGCGGATGCGGCCGGACGCGGCGGTGATGAGGTTGCCGGGCCATCGTCGCGCTCCTGGACAATAGCACCTGATTATCACCATGCGCCCCAGGGCTACTGGTCCATTGCATCTAATATTTCCATGCGACATCGCCTCACCCTTCGCGGCTTCGCGTGAGGCCATAGTGCCCATTCCAGCACGTGCCAAAAATCTCTAAATAAGATGACACGATGCAATAGTCTATCGCGGTACCGGGGTTAGTATAGCACATATGACCTCACAAAACGTAATCAGATTTCCCGGAACTCCTTCATCCACCAGATATGGGCCGTCTTTGAAGTTCCCGGAATACAGAACCCGGTCTCCGTCTGCACAAGCCTCTCGCGGACAAATGACGTAACAATCTCGCGCTGCCAACCGTCGCGGACATACAGGCGCCGGCAGTAATCGGCGACAGCCTCCTCCACGGTCGGATAGCGCTGTCCCTTCTCCACGTGCTCGACCATGATATTCGGATAAATCCCAAGCTGACAGAGAGAGTTCCAGAGAAGATCCGCCGTCGGCTCGAAGGCAAACTCACTCCCATGAAGTTCCGGCCAGAGGAGAACGTTCGCCCGGGTCCATGCAGGCGGCGTCAGGAACCAGAAGAGATGTACCGCGTGCTTCGCCGCCGAGTTAATCTTTTTGAGGGAAGGACCGATATCATCAAGCCCGAGGGAGAATGAAGCGACGACAACATCATGCCTCCCCACCTCCCCGGGGTCCGCATCCTCCCATCGGGAAGGAATCACGCGGATCCCCGGAGCACCGGACGCCTCCCGGTACTCCTTCATCGCAGCCCGCATCCCGGCGGAGGGCTCCACAACCGTAACGTCGCAGCCCGCGAGAGCGAGAGGGACCGCAAGAGACCCGGGGCCGGCTCCGATGTCGAGCACCGTGGAGCCTGCAGGGATCTGCATCGCCGCAAGCTGCCCTCCGATGCGCGACCGGTCGCCGGTCATCAGCCGGTCCACAAAACGGCGGATGTTTCTGGGGTCTTCCCAGAAACTCCTGCCATCATTCCAGATCTCTTTCTGGCAGTTGGCCCTCTCGTGCTGCTCATTCCAGAGAGCGATGTAGTCAACCGCCATTGCTGCTATCCCTCACCGACGGCGCCCCGCACCAATGATGGCCGCAGCAGCGGCGAGACCTGCAAGAACACCGAAGAGCGGGGCCGGGGACTGTGCCGGCGTGGGTGACGACGCGGATGCCGTGCCGGGTTTTGCATACACCATCAGGTCGCCCAGTTCCGCATCTGTCAGGTCGTACCTGAAGAAGAGCGAGTAGAACTCCTTGACGCGGTCGTCGATGGTGTAGTCGAAGACATCCGGATACATCAGGTTGCCAAGCCAGATCATCGACAACAACCGCTGAACCGACGGCGGGCCGCCCATCCAGTTGTACGGACCGTAGGGTGCCTCGTAGACATTACCCTCCTTGACCGCGGAGAGTGACTGCCACATTGGCTTTGTCATGATCTCGTTATAGTAGGCGTGCCCATCGGTGTATCCCACGATGATATAGTCGGGGTCCATCTGGAGGATATCCTCCATAGTGTACCCGTCGCCCGTCCCGCTGCTGGACGCTGCAGGTTTTGCGAGGTTGTTTGCGAGATAATCGATAACTTCGGCATGATATGACCCGCTTCCTACCATAGATACGGAGTTGCCGTCAATGGCGGTCACGTAGATCAGGGACTTTTTATTGTCGCCGACTTTCTTCATGCCTGAATCAAACTCGGCAAGAAGCGCGGAGACGTAGTCGGAGAGCTCCTGGCCGCGTTCCGGACGGGAGAGCAGTTCGCCGAGTTTCACATACGAACCGGGAATGTCTTCGAGTTTGTTCTGGGTGATAAACGCAAACGGAACATTGGTCTTTGCCTGGATATCATCAAGATCCGCTTTCATGGTCTTCTTTGCCTCACCGATATCCAGAACCACATCGATGTTGAGCTGCCTGTTCAGTTCCATGATCGACTCCGGATTCATGGTCGAAGCCTTGGAGCCGTAGAACTGGCCGGTGACCGGCAGCGTCAGAAGCCGGGGATCGATATACGTTGCCTGGGCATCGGTGAACTCGCTGGAGACACTCACGAAGAGATCCTGATCGAGCGAGTAGAGCACAATCTGCGCCAGCGGGCCGGACGGCGAGACCGCGTCGATCGTAACCGGCAGGGTGATCTCCCGGCCGACATCATCGACAAACGTCCGGTTCTCCTCAACGACAGCGCCGCCGCAGAACGCGACGGTGCTGACGGAGAGGAGAGCAAGAATCATGAGAATTTTTACACCTTTCTCCATACACGCACCTCCCAAAGGCGGGAACTCACAGATACGGTTTGGGTGCGGCAATATAAAATACAATACCTTATTATTACAGATAAGTTGACCATGTAAAGTTAACAGAACACTTACCGGTGCTTCCCGACCCCGCCGTTGATCGGAACACAGAGCTTGTGGCGGCGTGAGCCGTACCGGTAATCCTCAACATTTACATCCACGCCATAGACCACCTTGATCAGTTTTGCATCCAGGACATTCTCCGGCGTTCCGTCGGCGATCACCTTTCCGCCGTAGATCATCAGCGTCCGGTTCGCGTACAGGAATGCATGATCCGGGTTGTGGGTCGAGAGAATAATGATGTAGCCGTCCCTTGCGAGATCCGATATCCGGCACATCACCCGGAACTGGTTGCCGTAGTCCAGGTTTGCCGTCGGCTCATCCATGATCAGAATCTTTGCCTTCTGTACAAGCGCCCGGGCAATCAGGGTAAGTTGCCGCTCGCCGCCGCTGATCTCACCGTATCCTGCATTCCGGAGGTGAGCGATGCCAAGGCTCTCCATCGCCGCGTATGCTTCATCGATGTGGTCCTGGTTCGGCGCCGCAAGCAGATTCAGTTGATTGGTCAGCCCCATCAGGACCACGTCCAGCACCGTGTAGTTGAAGACCGGATACGTGGACTGGGGGATGTAGGCGACATGCTTTGCAATCTCCCTGTGATCGAGGGATTTGATCTCCAGACCATTCAGCCGGATGCTCCCCTCGTAGTCTCGCAAAAACCCGAGAATGCACCGGAACATCGTACTCTTCCCGACACCGTTCGGCCCGAGCACGGCGAGAAGGTCACCTTTCTTCACCGAAAACGAGATATCATCCAGTACCAGACGGCCACGTTTACTGTAGGCAAATGAGAGATGGGAAACTTCCAGGCTCATGATTCTCTTCCTCGCAGTATCAACAGGTAGGCAAAGATCGGCGCTCCGACAAACGCGGTGAGAATACCGAGCGGTACCTCGGTGCTTGCAATCGTCCGGGCGAAGTCGTCCACCAGCAGGAGAAACCCGCCGCCCATAAGTACTGCCGCAGGAATGATTCTCCGGTAGTCGTAGCCGAAGACCATCCGGCAGAAGTGCGGAATGACAAGGCCGACCCAGCCGATGATGCCGGAGATGGAGACCGAGACCGCCGTGATGAGCGTCGCACAGACGATCACGACCAGCCGGAGCAGGTTGGTGTTGATCCCCATGCTCTTTGCCTCATCCTCACCGAGGGTGAGGACGTTCATCCTCCAGCGGAGCAGGAAGAGGGGGATGATGCCGATGATGATCACCACGCCCGCAAAATACACATCCTCCATGGTCGCGCCGGCGAGGCTGCCCATCAGCCAGTAGGTGATGGCCGGCAGCTGATCGTTGGTATCGGCGACGAGTTTGATGTAGGAGATGGATGCGGAGAAGAGGCTGCCGACGAGAATACCGGCAAGGACCATGCTGAGAATGGCGTTTCCCCTCACCAGGCGGCTGACCGCATACGCAGTCCCGACCGCAACAAGACCTCCGACGAATGCGAAGATCGTAATCGCCCCCGTCCCGAGATAAAGGTAGATGGCAAGAGCTGCGCCAAGACCGGCACCGGCGGATGCCCCGAGGATATCGGGAGAGACAAGAGGATTCTGAAACATTCCCTGGTATGCGGCGCCGGCTGTCGAGAGGGCGGCCCCGACAAGAAATGCCACAAGAATTCTTGGCAGACGGATGTTATAGACAACGCTGTACATCGCATCATCCCAGATCTCAGGCACAGGAAAGACCGGCGAGAGGAGAAGAAGAACCACTTCGTGGATGCTCATCGAGAACCGGCCGACAACAAACGAGGCGACGGCGCAGAAAACAACGGCAAGTATCAGAAGAAGAAACCGGAACCGGTAGTTGGGCAGGTCCCGGTCTGAGACGGAAGGGGTTATTACTGCGTCGATACCGGCTCCTGAAACTGCGCCGTCTGCCGGATGTTCCCGGTCTGACGCGGAAGGGGTTGTTACTGCATCTGCCATGTAGGTATACTGATTTTCGCCCCGAGGTTAATTAATATTCTTAAATACTCAAATTTGTTAATCATATGATGTTGATGGATTGGACTACCCGAGTCAGAATAGAGATATGGTATTCATCATGAATTCGCAGCCTCGCGGTGCCCCTGCCGCTATCGATGCCTCGCTGGGGAGCGACGTGAGAGGTGCAACTTGCGATGTTTGGACAGCAGAAGTTTGAACACACCCTGACCGTGCTTGGCGATCGAAGGTTGCACCATTGCCGATGCAGAAAACTTCGCCACGCGGGAGGAGCCAGAAAGGGAGTCCCGGGACAACCTCTATACAATTCCGGCAGACGGGTTGTATCTCACATTGAAATGGCAGGGTTAGCCCTGTCATGATCTTAAAACCTAAAATCTATCTCCCAGGGATATCGGCTATTTTCCTGTCTCTTCCCTTCACCACGCTTACCGACAGCCTTTAAGACCGTCTTGATGTTGTCAGCTCTGGTCTTTGACCTTCCTTTGACGATGCTCTTCAGTTTCGTTTTTGGTATCATCTTTCCCTGTGGATTCTTCCCATGTGCATCGTTATGGTGGGAACCACAGAGGACTATGAGATTGCTGTACGCATCAGTACCGCCTTCCTCAAGCTATTTTATATGATGTACTTCATGGGGTGGATGATTACATCCAGGATACTCACACTTCCCAACAATGTTCTTGATCTTCATCTTTTGCGTCTGGGTTAACCTGGATTTATTTGACTCTCTCGGTTTCTCTTGCCCATTTTCCGGCCTGTTACCAAATACAGATCCAGGAATAATCACTGGAGGTATATCAATATCAAAAGGATTCTTACGCCCTGCCATAACTAACCGCCCTGGGACTAAACCACCCAACTTGTATAAGCATGGCGAAAAAACACACTTAACAATTGCCTTTTGTTAACCATCTATGATCTCAACGATCAGGAAAAATAGTAACATGAAAATATATTCTCGTCCCGCTATGCCTGTGCCCTGCCAGGGGGTTTATAGGGGTTATGCAGATTGCCAAAGCCTCTTGATCTCGACTTGACATGGGAAACCATCTGGATGTGCCACCCGATCCCCAGACAGAAAACGGATCATAACCACTCACGTTACAGAAGAGACTATCAGAAAACACTTACACAATAAGATATCAGAAGAGTTCTTCAATGGAAAGGAAGGTAATAGCAGCGAACCGGGCTTCCCGAGGGCTCTCGCACCTCAGTACAACTCGGTACGTGAGAGGGCTTAACTTCTGGGTTCGGAATGGGTCCAGGTGTTTCCCCTCTGCTATGGCCGCTATTACCAGACATCCGAGATCGGATGGAAGCCAAGGCCCGGATTTGAACCGGGGTGTAGTTGATCTGCAGTCAACCGCGTGGCCGCTCCGCCACCTTGGCAAGCCGTGTTACCTCTATGTATTAGTCACCCGGTACATATAAGGGTTTCCACCCTTACCCGGGACGGGCATGAGGTATCTTTGGTGCGCAACTCTGGATTTCGTCTGAGTTCAGCGGAAGGCATCGGACGTTAGTACCTGCGGACTGAACATGTCGTTGCCTTCATGCTTACATCCCAGGCCTATCAAACGGGTCTTTTACCCATGTCCTCAGCGGAGTCTCTTTTCGGGTCAGGTTTCAAGCTTAGATGCTTTCAGCTTTTACCCCTTGCCGCGTAGCTGCTCGGCACTGCCCTGTCGGACAACCGATCGACCAGAGGCGACGACGGAAAGTTCCTCTCGTACTATTTCCATCTTACCTTCAGACTCCTTACACTCCAGATAGATAGTAACCGACCTATCTCACGACGGTCTAAACCCAGCTCACGATCCCCTTTAATA
>NZ_DAQR01000137.1:3785-8042 GCF_002502935.1 Methanoculleus sp. UBA413 | reverse complement strand
TTCGCGTTCTTCGCGTCTTCGCGTGAGGTGGCGATCGCTCGCCCCGCATCAGGACCCGCAACATAAGGTGAAACGGTCCACTAGTGCAACGATTCTCAATTACCGGCTCTCTCAACGGAGGAGAGTATTGACCCTTTTTTACACCCTGTCCGGGAAAAACCAGATCTGGGTCTACTCTTGCACCCGGCACCCCAGTTTTTTGCCAGTTCAGCCTTTCGCCACGGTGTACAGTACTTCCTGGAGGGCCGGGACCAACCGCTCCCGCCTCACGCCCCTCTCTTCACCGGCACCGGTTCGCGCTCATCTCCCCACCTGCCCAGGAGCGACTGGAGGTAGACACCGAAGAAGGCGCAGAAGAGACCTCCGATCGTGGTGAAGATGATATACTTCACGCCGGCATCATCCGCGATGGGAAACCTTGGGATCTCGCTGATCGAGAGGATGTAGATGCTTGCTCCATAAGCGATGACCCCTATCGCCAGCACGAAGAACGGCAGGGCAACAACTCTCCTGATCGCCTCCCGCTCGTTGAGGAAGACATCGATGATCTTTCCCACCGATGCAACGAGGCCAGCGGCGGTAAACCAGGCGATGGCGCCGTAGATGAACGCCAGGATCTGGAAGAAGATGCCGGAAGCCGTATAATAATCAAGGAGGCTTATGAGCCCGAGGATGATCCCGACGATACCAAGCAGTATTGCGGTGATATACGAGACAAAGGTGAACCTGCCGCCATGTAGCGACGCCTTCAGTGACGAGACAAAATACCCGAAGATCTCGTCGATCCCCATGCCCTTGAAGAGCAGGTAGGTGCCGATGACGCCGACGACGACGATGGTTGCACCCTCCGGGTATCCCAGCAGGTAACCGGCTGCATAGAGGAGCATGGCAAGACCGAGCGGTACAAGCACCAGTTTTGAGACCTTCGGGTCATCGAGGAGCCGTTTGAGGATGTAGTAAGTCCCCTCAAGGTTCGGCATCTGGTTGACCACAACCCTCCGCACGCTGCTGACCGGCACCCTCGACTGGATGATCGGAAGAACGTACTCATCCTCGGCACCGTCCGTCACCAGGATGCAGGTATTCGAACCTGTCTCCATGAGAATCGCATCGAGGCTGGACGCTATCCGCCGGTCTCCCTCGAGCAGGTTCATGTGGTTGCCGCAGATGACGGCGACGGCAACTTCTTCACCCCGTTCGGCAAGCTCGTCATAGAGTTTGACCGTCTCGAAGATCGCGTTAACATCAGAGTCTTCAGGGTCGATCAGGCCGAGGGAGGTTGCCGCATGGAGGCATGCCTCTCTACCTACGATGGGGCCATCAATCCGGGCCTTGAACCCGAGATCATCATCGCGATCGACACAGAGGACGAGCGTCCGCTCTTTTACCATTCAATAGAACATCTCTTCGAACCTATTAAATTATTTGCAGCGAAGGTGGAAAAAAGTATTAGATGAGTTTAGCACGCTGAAGCAGGAGCAGGTCGTCGGTGGTAAGTTTCTCTCCGCCCCGGAACTGCTCGAAGATCCGCTCCGCCTCTTTCCGGACGGCCTTCTGCTCCTTGGTGACCCTGGTCTTCCGGGTCTTCTTGCGCAGGCCCGAGATCACCTTATCGTAATCACGGAGTTCCTTCTGGCAGGCGATGAACTGTTTGTGCTCCTCATCTGCCGCTTCCTGAGCTTCAACAAACCGCTGGTGGGCCGCGTCCGCTTCCTCACGGGATTTGTCGGCCTTCCGGTACGACTCCACCATCAGGTCGTGGTGCTGCTGGGCAACCTCAGCCTTCTCGGTGACCCCTTTGTGGATCTCGGAGGCCTGCCTGCGGTATTCCCGGGCTTCGGCGAGCTTCGTCCGCATCTCCTTGTTCTGTTCGAGCTCTGCCTCCTGGTCCTTGACCGACGCCTTCAGGTGCTTGATCTTCTCGATCAGTTCGCGCTCCTTATCGGTGCTGTAGACCTCGGTCTGCTGCTTGAACTCAAGGTGTTCAATCTGCTTCTGCAGTTCCTTGATGCCCCGGTTCCTGAGGTTGCCGTGCTCCCTCTTGAAGGCCTCGATATCTTCAAAGAGCACGTTCGCCTTCTCGTTGTACTCGTTCCTCTGGTCTTTCAGCGCCTGGACTTCTTCGTTGATCTGATCCCGCTGCTCTTTATGCTGCTGCGCCTCCTCGACAAATTCGCGGGTCTGTGCATTCAGCGCGTTGCGTTCACGGGCATTCTTGCTGGCGAGCGCGTTTAACTCGTTGCGCCTGTCTTTGTGCTGTTCAGACTCCGCAAGGACTTTTTTTCTCTTCTCAATCAAATCATTCAGCATTCTCTACCAATCCTCGACATTCGGTACCTGTCTCATATCCCCCGCCAGCGAGACTGCTCCCATGCGCCTGCAGGGATACCTGGGGCTTACGCAGCGGCTACACCACAAGAAAAGACACTTGCCGGACTCGCGAACGAGGCCGTTATTCATCAGTCTGCTCATGTGTTCAACCCCGGTACTATGGCAACCGCAGACCCGCAGGTTCTGCGCCCTGCACAATACACCCCGTGCTGGAGGGATTATACAAGAACGTCTATAATTTTAATGTCATCTATACTATTAAGTATTTCGTGAACTACCCCCCACTTGCGCGAGCGGGCTTCCTGTTTCATCCCCTCCCCACCGGGAGCGAGTCCACAGGCTCGACGGCGCTGATCCATCGCCTGCAAGTGTGAATTGTTTGATGTTGGTCGCGGCGTTCAGGTCCCGGTCGTGGGTCGTCCCGCAGTCCGGGCACGTCCATTCCCGGTCCTTCAGCCACGGCAACTCCTCTTTGAGCGCCGGAAGCTGGTTCATGAGGTCGTACTTGGAGAGACTGATGCCCTCGTCGTGGTATGCCGTGTTCTTGCGGTTGAGAGCCCAGTTGTACACAAACTGGCAGCACCCAGGGTGCTGGGCGATCGGGGTCCTCTGATCCTCGGTCGGATACAGCCGGTACCGGTACCTCCGCAGCATACGATAGAATCATGTTGACCCTCCGCCGGCATAAAGAAGGGCCGTGCGGCATGAACGTGAAGAAGGGGCGCCGTTCCCACCTCCCCCCTTGCGGAGGGAGCCCTCCCGCTCAATGCCGCCGACGAGCCCCGCAGAGGTAGATCTCTTTTCAGGGCCCCGGCGGGGGCAGAGGCGTAGGAGGATGGAGTGCTCATGAGGCATAGTCTCACGCCTCACAGATGAAGACAGGCTCGCCGATGGAGTGGTGGATTGGAGTGTCCAATCGTGCCGGGGGATCGGGGGGTTAGCCGCTCTCACCTTGAGGGCCGGGTCAGGGGCACGACGGAACAGAGCAGGGATCACCAATTCTCAAAACCGGGACGTTTCCATGCGTGCAATCTCTCGCTACGCCTCGAGAAGGTTTCGAAGAACCGGAGGGCAGACTGCCGGAAGGGGATCTGGAAGAAAGTATGGGAAGAGGGGGGATTGGGGGATTCAGAGGAAGTCAATGAGATGCCCACTCGGGGCGTCCCTCGCCATGCTGCGCCTGCCGGAGGATACGCTGGACCGTTGTGTCGCCGGTTCATAGGCACGCTGGCTTCCCAGGATCTGTGCACTTTTAACGCCGGTCATGACCGCCATGACGCGAACTCTGCCTTCGTAATCGCTGTTCACCCGCGCTCCCCAGATGACGTCTGCGTGGGGATCGAGTTCGTAGGTCAGAGAGCTTGCGATCTCCTCGGCATCCTGGAGGGTCAGGTCGTTCCCGCCCGTGATGTGAATAAGGCTCCCGGTTGCTCCACGGTAGTCGATGTCCAGCAGGGGATGGTTCAGGCACTCATGGACGACGCTCTCTGCCTTGTTCTGCTGCTTGCTCTCCCCGACGAGCATCACGGCAACGCCGCCCTTGCTCATGATGGCCCGTACGTCTGCGTAGTCGATATTGATGAGTGATGGTTCTGTGATCGTCTCGCTGATGCCCTTGACAGTCTCTGCGATGAGCTGGTCCATGACCGAGAACGCCTGGCCGAGCGGCAGGTTCGGCACATATTTGATGAGCCGGTTGTTGTCGAGCACGATGACCGAGTCGGCGGCGGCCGAGAGCGCTTCAAGCCCCTCTTCCGCACGAAGAAGCCGCGCTTTCTCGACCTGGAAGGGATAACTGACCATACCGACGACGATTGCCCCCTGCTCCTTGGCAATCTGTGCGACAACCGGGGCCGTTCCTGTACCGGTACCTCCACCCATACCGGCGGTGATGAAGACGAGGTCTGCATCGCAGAGCAGCCCCTC
>NZ_DAQR01000137.1:0-3559 GCF_002502935.1 Methanoculleus sp. UBA413 | reverse complement strand
TTGCCGACAAGCACCCTCTTGTCGGCCTGGATCATGTCCAGGTGCTGCTTGTCCGTGTTAATCGCGATCGTCTCTGCACCGTTGACCTGCATGTGGTACAGGCGGTTGATGGTGTTATTACCTGCACCGCCACACCCAACGATGACAATTCGGGGCTGGCCGAGGATGTCGTCTTCATCCCCGATTGTGTCCGTCTTCAGGTACTTTTCACGTTCAGCGTGTTTCAACGCCTCGTTGATGATCGTCTGCATCAAATACCTCCTAAACTTTGAATGAAATCTGCTCGGCCTCGCGGAGAACACGGTTTCCATGTTTCTCGAGAAGCGCCCTGACTGAGTACCGCACAGCTTCCGATACCGTGGGGAACTCGCCAGCCTCCACCAGCTTCTCGAGCATCTCAACCTGCTGCCGGGGCAATCTGATAGTTATCCGATCCATCATCTCAATCACTCATATCTGACATCTGGCAGACGCCTGGCCGCCATTTGTCAGACAGTCGTAATCTTCTTGTCTGACTGCATCAGATAAGGCATAATAACTTCCGTATAATATAAATACCTTCCGAAACGAATCGCCGGCCGACATAACGGTTTTATGGATAGCAACCGACAACATACCCTCAGAGGGTTGCCACCAATATGAGAGAAAACCTCCCGGAAAGAATGGAACATGGCGGTCGGGTACGCTGGCATCGGATCCGGGGAAGGGGCGAACTGCTTGATTTCAGCGCCAATATTAACCCCTATCCCCCGGATATACCCTGGACGCCGGATCCCTCGGTACTGAATGATTACCCGGACGACCGGTATGAGGCACTCAAAGAGGTGATCGGCAGGACGTTCGGGCGCGATGCGGCAGAGGTCGCTGTCGGCAACGGATCTATCGAATTGATCCGCGCGTTCTGTTCTGCGATGCTCGGACCCGGGGATGCTGCCTGCATCACACCCCCGACGTTTGCCGAGTATGAGATGGCGGTGCTGCTGGCCGGTGCGCGGTGCACCGCTGAGAGCAACGGAGCTGCTGTTCGGTTCCTCTGCAACCCGAACAACCCCACAGGAGCGCTTCATACCCGCCCCGAAGTCCTCCGGTTGCTTGCCGCGACCGCTGAGCAGGGAGCGTATCTCTTCCTCGACGAAGCGTTCATCGAGCTCTCCGACCCGCGCCAGAGCCTCGCCGACGTCTCCCACGAGAACCTCTTCGTCCTGCGCTCCCTGACAAAGAGCTTCGCCGTGCCGGGCATCAGGTTCGGGTATGGTTTCGGCACCCCCGAACTCATCGAGCGGGTGGAGACGGTGCGTCTTCCCTGGACAGTGAACACGTTTGCCGAGTCCTTTGCGATCGAGGCTTTCCGGAACTACGATACGCTTGAGGAGTCGCGGAAGAAGATTGCCCGGGAGCGTGGGTGGCTCTGTGACCACCTGGCCGGCCTTGGCCTTGTCTATGAGCCCCCGTCTGCAAACTATATCCTGGTAGAGGTACCGGTGGAAGCGGAGGTCCTGGTCGGGAGGCTCCTCCGCCATGACATCCTGGTCAGGGACTGCCGGTCGTTCGGGCTCCCCCGCCATATCCGCGTAGCGGTGCGGACTCACGAGGAGAACAGGCAACTCATTGAGGCGCTCGAAGCATGCTTGCCCTGATCATGGCCGGGGGAAAGGGGTCGCGGCTCCGGATGGGCGAAAAACCGCTGGTCACGATCTGTGCAAGACCCATGCTCTCCTACGTCATCGATGCCTTTGAGGTTGCAGAACATGAGGTTGTCGTGGTTGCCTCGCACCGGACGCCATACACCAAAAACTGGTGCCGGGCAAGAGGGGTCACCCTGTACGAGGCCGAGGGGCTTGGTTATGTTGAGGATATCCAGGCGGCGGCCGGGGATCTCGGGGAAGAGGGGACGCCCTTCTTCACCTGTGTCTCCGACCTCCCCTGTCTTGTGCCCGATATCATCACCAGTGTCGAGGATGCCTGGCACCGGGCGGGAACGCCGGGATGCTCCACGTGGGTGCCCCGCGACCTCTGCGAAGAGCACGGCTGCCGCACACAATATACGGAGACGGTCGACGGCACGCCGGCCTGCCCCGCCGGGATCAATATCCTGACTGCAGGCGATCTCGTTGGACCCCAGGAGGAACTGCGGCTCCTCCTGCACGATCGGAGGCTCGTCTTCAACATCAACACGCGCGAGGAACTTGCGCTGGTGCAGGAATACCTCTGCCGGAAGCGGATCCCGTAGCACCTGGTGGATGCCGCCTCCATCCTCATTTTCTCAAGAGAAACTGTATTATCGGATTATCGCCGACCTCTATATATGGAGTCCTGCCGGGAGATCGAACTAGAGGGACATATCATCGATTCAGGCATTATGACCCTGGTGTTCGACAAGATCATGGATATGGGAGGAGAATTCGAGATCCTCACGTTCAATGTCGGGAAGCTGAAGACTGATACGAGTTACGCACGCCTGCGCGTCTCTGCGCCTGACGACCAGCAACTCGATGCTATCCTCTCCGAACTGCACCGGCTCGGAGCGCGCACCCCCGAGATCAGTGACGTCACCCTTGTACCGGCAGAGGGCGACCGGATCCTTCCGAAGGGGTTCTACTCGACCACCAACCACCCGACCTTCGTGAAATACCAGGACGAGTGGCTGCCTGTCGAGCAGATCGAGATGGACTGCCACATCGTGGTCGATGAAGAGAATACGCGGGCGGTCTGCAAACCGATCTCAAAGATCAAGGCCGGCGACGCTGTTGTCGTAAGCGAGGCCGGGGTGCGTGTGATCTACCCGGAGCGGCCGAGGAAGGTCAGCACGTTTGAGTTCATGCACGGGACCGTCTCATCTGAGCGGCCGAGCGAGGCGATCATCGCAAGGATCGCCCGCGAGATCCTGAAGTTGAAGCAGGAGGGGGAGAAGATTGCGCTCGTCGGCGGCCCGGCAATCGTCCACACCGGGGCGGCAGGAGCCCTTGCAAAGATGATACGTGAAGGCTACATCGACGTGCTCTTTGCGGGGAACGCGCTTGCCACTCATGATATCGAGTCCAACCTCTTTGGCACGTCTCTTGGGATGGACGTCAGGACGGGCACGCTTGTCACCGGCGGGCATAAGCACCATATCTATGCCATCAGCGAGATTATGCGGGCCGGGTCCATCAGGAATGCGGTCGAGCAGGGGGTTGTCACCGGCGGGATCATGTACGAGTGCGTGAAGAAGGGTATCCCGTTTGTGCTTGCCGGTTCCATCCGGGACGACGGGCCGCTCCCCGACACGATCACGGACGTCGTAGAGGCGCAGGATGCCATGCGCCGTCATATCCAGGATCTCGGGATGGTGGTGATGGTCGGGACGCTCCTCCACTCCATCGCCGTCGGAAACTGTCTCCCCTCATACGTCAAGACCGTCTGCGTCGATATTAACCCCGCATCGGTGACGAAACTGATGGACCGGGGCACGACACAGGCGATCGGCGTCGTGAGCGATGCAGGGACGTTCCTCCCGCTGCTTGCAAAGCAGCTGGAGGAGCAGAAGAAAAAGACCTGCTAGTGGAGCATTTCATCTAAT
>NZ_DAQR01000114.1:12778-13084 GCF_002502935.1 Methanoculleus sp. UBA413 | reverse complement strand
AGGGAGCATGCGATGAGAGCCCGACCGGTTCGCTCCGGGAGGTTATCCTGCCCCGGGTATCGCCACACACTGCCCCCACCCCCCAGGGCGATGCCCACCACGGTCCACTGCCCGGGGAGAGCCCGGGGATACTCCGCATTCCCCACCCACGCTGAGGTGGGTGGGGACGATCACCAGAACCGGTACAGGGGTTCAACCGAGCTTGCACCTCGCCGATAGCCAACCCGGAACGCAGTGCACCCATAGGGAAAGTTCGCGCCAATGGCGGTCTCCCCTCCACAAGGAAGCCATGCCCGGGGCACAATG
>NZ_DAQR01000114.1:11590-12579 GCF_002502935.1 Methanoculleus sp. UBA413 | reverse complement strand
AGATCGACCGGGAGAGGTCACGTGCTGAAGGTGCAGCGCAGGGCGACCTCGTGGATCGTCTTGCGGCCACAGGCCCGCCGGCGCATCGTGCTGAGGAAGAGTGCGGGGAGAACTCCCCGGGGATGTGCTGCCCCGAGGAACCATTCTGGTGGGTCAGGAAAGGTGGGTTGTAGGAGAGCCACTCAAGGGGGAGGGGTGCCACCCTCCCTGCGATCGTTTATTCTCCCCGCTGGTATCACCGGTTCGGGCAGGCCCCGCAAGACCCGTCCCGGAGGTGTATCCGGTCGCGGTCACAGTCTCCGGCGGGTTCATCCGGCTGGCCTCCGCTGTTCTGGTGCTGGTAGTGCCCGCACCCGGGGCAATCGCCGGTGGGTTCATCTGCCTGTGGAGCACCCCATGGACCTGCTGCACTTGCCGGCAGCGCGACGGCCATGAGGAGGAGAAGAACCGCTCCGATCCCGAATGCTGTTCTTCGCTTCATGCTGTTCTATCTCCTGCGGTGCGGAGGGATCCGCACCAGCAGACAGAACTTGCGCCCGGGCCGGGATATATTCCTACAGTGCCCCCGGTGGGATCGTTGAACCGACCGGTTCAACGCATCCGGCCAGATCCCTGATGCGCTCAAGCGCGAGCACCGCGTCTTTGCGTTTCTGGTCGACGGCGTGCTCCCCGGAAAACGCCGCAAACCGGGCAAGAACCCCGGGGTCTACCCTTCCTTCCGCCGCCTCGACGACCGCATCGTAGGTCCGCTCCGGGAAGTAGAGCCCCCGGGCGGCGTCGAGGAGCGCCCCGGCCGCGGCGGCATCGATCACCCCGAACTCCAGCGCCTGCTGCAGGGTCGCCCTGATGTTCACGAGCGGCTCTGAGAGCGGGACGAACGTCTCAGGATCGAAGACGAGCGCCACCTCGTCGTCGGCGACGAGCCTCCCCTCCCGGTAGGCCCGGTAGATCTCCCCAACGCCCTCCATCCCGAGGCTGTCGAGTTCGGC
>NZ_DAQR01000114.1:3090-11346 GCF_002502935.1 Methanoculleus sp. UBA413 | reverse complement strand
CTCCCGGTGGGCGACGGCGCTCTCCTGGAAGAAGACCCCGTCGATGAGCGCGATGATTGTGGCCCCGGCGTTTACGGCCGCAGTTATGTCGCCCCGCCTCGCCGGCGGCCGGTACTCGGCGTCAAGGATCTCGCGGGCGGTTATGCGGTCACAGCTGGGACCGAGGAAGACGACGATTCCGTGCGTCACGACACCTCCTCCCGATCCGGTCCTGGTCCACCGCGTAGATCTCAAGCCCCGGCACGATCACCCGGACGACCGGGACGCCGATCTCGGGCCGGGTGAGGTCGACGACGATCACCCGGGAGAGTCCGGCAGCGCCGAGCCGGTCGGTGACGTGGTGAATGTCGGTGAGGAAGTCGTCGGTGTCAAACGACGGCATGGCCGCAAACTCGATCGCGTCGCCATCAGTGAACCAGTGCCGGTTCAGCCGTTTCGTCCGCTCGTAGCCGATCTTTCGCCTGACGTCCGCGGTATCGGTATCCTCCCGTGCGCCGTGGATCTGGGTCAGCCTGCTCTGCGCAACCTCGGTGAGCGCCCGGAGGACCGCAATCCCGGCGCTGGAGTGCGACCCCATCCCGATCGTGAGGAGCGCAGGGTCCTTGAGCACCACGTCGTCGGCCACCGCTGCCACCGTGGGGACCCCGATATCGCTCGTGATATCCTTGAGGGTGACCTCGACCCCGGCGGCCGCGAACTTCGCGAGCAGATCGGCGGCGAGCCGGTCGGTGATCCCCTCGATCCGGGGGCCGGTCTTCCGGGTCGCCTCGACGAGCGACCAGGCGTCACGCTCGACCACCTCCATCAGGGCGTGGAAGGTTGCTTCTTCGATGGTGTTTCCGGAGGCAAGCCCGTTCGTGTTGGTCCGGAAGAGGCGGCCGCAGGTCACCGGGAGAGGGTGGTAGACCGCGTGGGCAGGGACGAGCACCTCCTCCTCCTGCACGATATCATACCCCCAAACCCAGGGGACCGGTATATCGGCCGGGACCCGGGGGGGCAGGACCAGGTCGGCCGGGTTGATCGCGGTCATCTCAGCCGAGACCTCGCTGTAGCGCCCGACGACGGTCTCCCGGTCATCCATCTCCCCTGAGTAGCGCTCGATCCCTTCCATCATCGCCGAGACTTCCGCCTCGACGGGGGTGGCGCCTTTGCCGTTGTAGACCGATATCGCCCCGGTCGCTGCGGTTGGCCTGATGCTTGAGAAGACCGGGATCCCGACCCGGTCGAGGCTCGTGATATCAGCGACCCGGGTGATCCCGGCTGCGGGGAGCAACTCACGCGCCCGGCGAAGCGTCTCCTCCGGCGGGACCGACCGCTGGGTTTCCTTCGAGTAGGCCTTCCGGCACGACTGCAGCCTGATCACGCGTCGCCTCCGGGGTATTCTCCCGGCACCCAGCGCTCGCTGCCGTCCATCCCGAACTCCTTCTTCCAGATCGGCACGCTCTGCTTGATCCGCTCAAGGATGTACTCGCATGCGCTGAACGCCTCCTTCCGGTGCCCGGCGCCGACGACGATAAGGAGGATGTTCTCCCCGACCCGGAGTCTTCCAATCCGGTGGATGATCTCGACCGCCTCGATGGGGTAGTTTGCAAACGCCTCATCCCTGATCGTCTCCATCTCCTTCGTCGCAATCTCCTCATAGGCTTCAAGGTCCATCTCCTCGATCCCGTCGTCCCTGACGACGCCGAGGAAGGTGACCAGGGCGCCCATATCGGGCCGCCTCACCCGGTCGATCACGGCGTTTACATCAAAATCGTCTCTTGTTACGCTGATCATCCTCAATCACCCACCTGCCACCGGCGGGAAGAGCGCGACCTCGTCCCCGTCGGCGAGGGCGAGGGTCTCCACCTCAGCCCTGCGCACGCGCCTGCCGTTGTGCATCAGTATCACGTATCCCTGGAGTTCTCCGTTCTCGCCAAAAAGCGCCTGGTGCGCCTCCTCCGAGACCTCCCCGACTGCAGCAAGCAGCCCGGCCATCGTTGAACCCCCGGGAACCTCGAGCGTGAGGTCTCCCCCGATGGCCTCCCGCAACCGGGCAAAAGCCCTGACCCGTATCTGCATATCTTCTTCTCCTCTAGCACCGATCGATCCCGCACGTGCTGCAGTCCTCCTGCCGCTCGACCGGCAGGGTCGCCATGACGGCGGCCCGGCCGTCCCAGACAAGGAGCCGATTCGTGAGGAGGTCGCCGGTGCCGGTGATGTACTTGATTGCCTCGTTTGCCTGGACAAGCCCGATGATTCCGGGCGTGGTGCCGACCACCGGGATGACCTCCTCCGCCGGCGGAGGGGTTGGGAATATGCATGCCAGGCATGCCGTCCGGCCGGGGATGATCGTCGTCGCCTGCCCGTCAAACCCCCTGACCGCCCCGTGGATGAGCGGCACGCCGCTCTGGAGCGCCACCCGGTTGAGGATGTAGCGGACCGGGAAGTTATCGGTGGCGTCGATGATGAGGTCGGCCCCGCCGGCGAGCGCGGCGGCGTTCCCTTCGTTGACGGTTGCATACGTCGCGACGACCCGGATATCCGGGTTCTGCGCCCGGAGTTTCGCGGCCGCTGACTCGACCTTCGCCCGCCCGATGTCACGCTCACCGTGGAGCACCTGCCGGTTCAGGTTGCTCCGGTCCACAACGTCGCCGTCGACGAGCCGGATCTCCCCGACGCCGGCAGCGGCAAGGTAGAGGGCGACCGGGCACCCGAGCCCGCCGGCCCCGGCGATGACGACCCGGGCGCTCGCGAGCCGTTCTTGCGCCTCCTCCCCGAAGAGCGCGATCTGCCGCCGGTAGCGTTCCAGTTCCTGGTCCGTGAGCATCGTTCCATCAGTCCTCCGCGCGGGTGAACACGAGATTATGTGGTGTCTCAGGCGATTTTAACATTATGATTGAGTTTTGGGGCAAGCCCCGGGGCGGATGTGTGCCAGCGGGTGTTGGCCACGCCAGCCTCTGCCCCCACCCCAGCGGCGAAGCGCCACCACGGTCCACTCTCCGGGGAGCAGGCTGTTTTTCATCCGTGCAGCATGAAGCGCTGCCTTATGCGCGTTTCATCGAAAAATTGAGCCGTGGTGAGGAGATCAAAACGCTTCCTGTGGCAAGCTTCCACAAATCCCGTTTCGCCACTCCGCGACCCCCTGCGTAAGGCAATAAGTGTTCGTGATAGTAGATACTCCTGGTCTAGCAGTTGCCACCCCAAACCTGCCCGGCGCGTGCGAGCTCCCTCACCCGGCGCTCTTTTCATCCCTGCCTTCAAACCTGACCAGCGCCGGCGACGGCGGCCTCCCGGTGATCTTCAAGGCATCTGAGACGCGGTCGGTGATCGCGAGCGCACCGCCGGTCCTCTCCCGGTACTCCTCCGTGAGGTAGGCGGTGCGATACCGGTAGGTCCGGTCCCGGGTAACGAGAATAAGGTCCTCGTCCAGGTTTGCGAGGAGCGTCTCCCAGATGACCTCGTCGCCGATGGTATCGGTGCCCGGGCTCTTTGGGGGATTCCCGAGGAGTTTGCGGCGGTGGGCCCGTGTGATGAGGTCCTCGGTCCGGCGGAAGACCCGCACGGCAGGGTCGCGCGCAAGATCGCGGAACGCGCGCGCGACCGGGTCGGCGGCGGGGTCTATGATCATCCCCTGGATACTGTCGTAGAGGGCCCAGACCACCCGATTGTAGTCCTCACCGGTGCGTTGCAGCGCGGCGACCTTCGGGCTCTCCCGGAGGATTGAGGGCAACAGGACCTCCCCGGTCTCCCGCTTTCGCAGGTCGTCCGCGATCCGGTCAAGGACCTTTGACCGGTTGCGAAGGAACTCGTCGAATATGATATCCGGGAAGACAAGATACTCCTTGAGCGCTCCTATATCCGCGAATATCTCCCCGGGATCCTCATCAGTCCCATAGAGTTCAAGGAAAAGGTTTGTATCAATACATACGCACGTCATCGGTCCCGGGTTGATGGCGCGGGGAGTGATAAATATTTCCCGGGCATGACAAATGTTTCCCTGGCCAGATATCCCGGATGACGGCGCTACGGATCCGATACGCCAGAATGGTCGATATTATACCATATTTTAGTGAAAAGACGTATAGTTCCCAAATACAAATGTTTATTGAAGCATATCGACCACCCTTCACGTATGTGGTGGGTATATGTTCCGTGTTCTCGCAGTCGACGATGAGCCGGCCCTCCTCGAATTAACCAGAGCCTGGCTCGCGCGGTCCGGGGATATACAGGTCGAGACGACGACGTCTCCGACGCAGGGGCTTGATATGCTCGCCAAAACCCGGTACGACGCCGTTGTTTCCGATTATGAGATGCCGGAGATGGACGGCATTGCGTTCTTAAAGGAGGTCCGCCGCCGCGGCATGGCGATACCGTTCATCATCTTCTCAGGCCGCGGCCGCGAGGATGTCGTCATCGATGCGCTCAACAGCGGGGCTGACTTCTACCTCAGGAAAGGCGGCGACCCCTCCGCCCAGTTCGCCGAACTCCGGAACATGATCCTCCAGGCGGTTGCGCGGAAACAGGCAGAGGCGGATGTGCAGCTGGCCGGTGACATGTACCAGAGCATCTTCGAGCACACCGGGGCCGCTACGATCATCATCGAGAGCGACATGACGGTCTCCCTGGTAAACAGCGGGTTTACGGATCTCACCGGCTACCGCCGGGAGGAGGTTGAGGGGAAGATGCCCTGGACCGCTTTTGTCGCTGACAGGGACCTGGAGCGTCTTTCCGGCTACCACCGTGCCCGTCTTCGCCCGCCGGGCACGGTGCCGCGCACCTACGAGTTTCGGCTGGTGGACCAGCACGGCACACCAAAGGACGTGTACATGACGGTTGGGCTCATCCCGGGGACAGACCGTTCAGTCGCGTCGATGGTTGATGTGTCCGACCGGAAGCGGTTCGAGGAGGAGTTGCGCGCGGCGCATGAGCAGATGGCCGCGGCGTTTGAGGAGGCAAAAGCGAGCCAGGAGTCGCTCGCGGCACAGTGCTGCGAGATGGAGAATTACCAGGCAACCCTCCAGGGCATCATCGATTTTCTCCCTGACCCGACGTTTGTGCTCGACCGCGCGGGGACGGTGACCATCTGGAACCGGGCGATCGAGAAGGTGACCGGGATCCGGAAGAGCCAGATCATCGGGTTGGGAGCCGGGGCGGTCTCCGGAAGGGTGCCCGGGTTTTGCTCCCCGCTGCTTGCAGAGAGTGTTCTCTCCCGCAAAGGAGAGAGCATCACCCGCAAGATCCATATCCCATCGCCCAATGGCGGGGAGGGGACCTGCCTCTGGGGGAAGGCGTCCCCCCTCTACGATGCACGGGGGAGGCTCTCCGGCGCCATCGAGTCGCTCCGGGATGTCACCGAGCTGAAGAGGATGGAAGCGCAGATCAGGCACCGGATAGACCTTGAGCAGGTGGTGAGTTCGATCTCAGCGCGGTTCGTCGCCCTCGACCCTGACGACCTGGACGATGCCCTGAACGAGACGATACAGGCGCTCGGGTCGTTCCTGGGGGTCGACCGGAGTTACATCTTCCGGTTCAGCAACGACCACACCGTCATGGATAACACCCACGAGTGGTGCGCGGAGGGGGTCGAGCCGCAGATGGCGCACCTGCAGGGGATCCCAACCGAGTTCCCCTGGGGGATGGCGCAGATTGCAGCCGATAGAACGATCTGCATCCCGGTCCTGGCCGACCTGCCAGCAGAGGCCGCGGCAGAGCGCGAGTTCCTCCAGGAGTACGGGGTTTTGTCGGTGATCCTAGTGCCGGTCGCAACCGCCGATGAGGTCGTGGGGTTCATGGGGTTTGAGACCGTTATGAAGGAGCGGCTCTGGTCAAGGGATGACGTCACCCTGCTCACGGTCGTCGGCAACCTGCTCGCCGACCTCCTTGTCCGGATTCACGGGCACAAGCGGCTCCGGGAGAGCGAGGAGCGGTTCCGGACGCTCGTGGAGCGGTCGCATGACTGTTATGTCCGTGCAACGAAACTGCCACCGGCTATCGAGTATGTCAGCCCATCCTGGGAGCACCTGACCGGGTATACATGCGAGGAGTACATGGGCGACCCCGGCCTCGTTGAACGGTCGGTCCATCCCGACGACCGGGAGGTCTTCCGTGCCATGCTACAGGAGCCGGGTGCCGACCGGCTGTACGCCTTCCGGGTGCTCAGGAAAGATGGGCGCTATGTCTGGGTTGAGGTCTGCACGATACCGGTCTACGGGGATGCCGGGCGTCTGGTCGCGGTCGAGTACGCTATCCATGACATCGATGCCTGGAAGCAGGCTGAGGCGGCGCTCATCGAGGCCAACAGGAAACTCAGCCTGATGAACAGCATCGTGCGGCACGATATCTTAAACCAGGTGACCGTGGTGCTCGGGCATATCGCCCTCCTCCAGGACCGGCCGCTCGACCAGGACGTCGCCGAGGCCCTCGAGAAACAGCAGGCCGCCGCTGAGATCATACAGTCGCAGATCGAGTTCACCCGGGATTACCAGGACCTTGGTGTCCGCTCTCCCCGGTGGTTCCTCGTCGCACCCCTGGTTACGTCGGCGGCACGGGCGCTCCGGCCGGCCGGGATCCGGATCGTCAACGAACTCGACGGGGTTTCTCTCTACGCCGATCCGCTCCTCTCGTCCGTCTTCTACAACCTCCTGGAGAACGCCGTGCGGCATGGGAAGACCGTGACCGAGATCCGGGTCACGGCCGTGTCGGAGGGAGGCAGCGTCCGGATCGTCTGGGAGGATAACGGTGTGGGGGTCCCGCACGAGCATAAGAATCAGATATTCGAGCGGGGGTTCGGGAGCCACACCGGGCTCGGGCTCTTCCTGGTCAGGGAGATCCTCTCGATCACCGGGATTGACATCCGGGAGACCGGGACGCCGGGCAAGGGGGCGCGGTTTGAGATTGTGGCGCCGGAGAACGGCGCCCGGATCGAGTGAAAGCGGTGATGGCCGACCCGTATCTTTCTCGCCAGGGATAATAGTTGCCAGTTCTACTGATCCCCATGCACCCCAGGTTGACTCGCGCAGAAGTGCGGCCATTGGCGAGCCGCCTCACACCGAGGTCGTCCCGAAATGCCTCTTCCGGGGGGCAAGCCCCATACGCGCGAACGTTCGGTATGGAGACTCGTGAGGATACCGTCCAATTCAGGAGACGAATGTTGGTTTCGGGCACTATTGGCCGGTCTGCGGTCAATCGTCCATCACCTTGGAAAACGGTCTTGATCCATGTCGGGGGGCAATCGGTGAGAGCCCGGCCGGTTGGCTCCGGGAGTTCATCGTGCCCGGGCACTGCCCCTGGTCCCTGCGGGGAGGGGGTTACGAGGTTCCGCCGCCTGCGGGGGGCGAGCCTCCTCCCCTGCCCCCACCCCCAGGGCGATTCCCACCACGGTCCGCTGCCCGGGTGAGCCGGGGGATACTCCGCGTTCACCACCCATGCTGAGGTGGGTGGGGACGAACACCAGAACCGACACGGGGGTTCAACAGAGCTTGAACCTCGCCGATAGCCAACCCGGAACGCAGTGCACCCATGGTTGCGTTCGCGCCGATGGGGGGACACCCTCTCCCGGTCCCTCCCCCGCCCGGGCGTATACCCGGTGGAGAGCCGTGCCAGCGCTTGTGACGCGGGATATTGCTCACTTCTGTGCGAACGTGCGCCAGCATGCTCTGAACCCTGTGGATATCCGGTCGCAGGGTACGTTTAGGATGTGCTCACCCTTGAATTGAAGATGCCTCGATGCAGCAGGGTTTTTCCACCGGCCGAAAAAAGATGTTCAGGATCCCGGCCCTACCTGCGGCCGTACTTCCTGAACATATACCAGAGCCCCGCCGCGACCCCGGCCATCACCAGGAGGCCGAGGATCGCAACATAGGACTGTTCCTTCACCACGACCCGGTATTCGTCTTCTCCCTCGGCCTGGTCGCTCTTCACCAGGGCGACGATCTTGTACTCGCCGGCGACGATATCTGCCGGCGGGACGACCGTCACCTGCACCGTCGCCCGCTCGCCGGGCTCGAGGCTCGCAACCGTTGCCGGGTCGACGGTCGCCCGCCACCCCTGCGGCGCGCTCATGTTGATCCCGATGTTCGTCAGGGCGCCTCCGACGCCAGCGTTCGTGATGGTCACGTCGAACGCGAGGGTGTCACCGCGGTCGATATCATGGCGGTAACTCTTCGTGTAGGTCCGCATGCTGTATGACCCCCGGAGCCGGAGGGTGAGGTCTTCCTCGTACTGCCGGGCCGCAGAGTCGATCAGCGCCGTGAAGTTGTACTCCCCGACGTCGAC
>NZ_DAQR01000114.1:2327-2842 GCF_002502935.1 Methanoculleus sp. UBA413 | reverse complement strand
GAGACCTCCTCGCGGGCTTCTTTGCTCTCCCTGAACCGAGCATACCACTGCTCGGGGAGCCCCTGGACCGAGAGGCCGTAGGTGTCGTCGTTCCTGCCGGCGTTCTTCAGGATCATCTCGTACTGCGGGTTGGTGCCGATCGATGCCACCCGGGACGGGGACTTCACCCGGATCTCGGCAAAGAAGTTCTCTTTGTCGAGCGGCACGATCCCAAGATCGGTCGTCCGGCCGATCCTGACCTCGACGTCCTCCTTCTCCCACGGCCGGTAGCCGGGTTTGGTGACTTTGACGGTGTAGGTGCCCATCGGGGCGCCGATGGAGACCTTCCCCTCGGCGGTCGTGAGCATTCCTTCAACCCTGGTGTCACCGTCGTAGACGCCGACATCAGCACCTTTCACGACGTTTCCTTCCTTATCGACCACCGTAGCCTCGAGGGTCCCGACTTCACCGCTGTGGGTCTTCGTGACCTTGACGTAGACCCAGATCGTGCCTTCGCCGATGCCCACCCTGATGGG
>NZ_DAQR01000114.1:0-2086 GCF_002502935.1 Methanoculleus sp. UBA413 | reverse complement strand
GGGATCAGCATCCGGTAGACGTCGCGGTCGTTGTCCACGAACCGGATCTTCCAGCCGTCGGTGCCGCGGAACGTCCAGTAGTTGAGGTAACACGTCCCGGTATCCCCCCGGTTCGTGACAGAGAGGTCAAAGACGGCGGTGTCGCCGGCCTCGATCAGTTCTCC
This sequence comes from Methanoculleus sp. UBA413, assembly GCF_002502935.1. Taxonomy (NCBI): domain Archaea; kingdom Methanobacteriati; phylum Methanobacteriota; class Methanomicrobia; order Methanomicrobiales; family Methanomicrobiaceae; genus Methanoculleus; species Methanoculleus sp. UBA413. The sequence continues at coordinate 1,922 of NZ_DAQR01000114.1, read as the reverse complement.
GGGGAAGTCGCACCGAATCTCGGTCTGCAGCGTCCCGCTCTTCTGGGCCGCTGCTCCCGGGACGGCCAGCGCCACGATGAGGAGGATGAGGAGGATTCTTCTCGCGGTCATCTGATATCCATCCTCATGAACTTGATGTAGGCCGCGGCAAAGAAGACCGACGGGAAGACGATGAGCGCAGCGATGTTCATCCAGACGGTGCTGAGGGCCTCGGCAAGCCCGGGGGTCTCCTGTGACATCGGGGGCGAGCTGTAGGGTGAGCTCATCATCGCGGCGATCCTGGGGTTCGTGACCGCCATCGCGGCCTTGTAATAGTTCATCTGCGGCGAGATGAGGTTTGTGACGTCGTTTATGAACATCCGTTTCTCTGTATACGCCTTTACGTCCTCTTCGTACTGTTGCCACTCAGGGTCCGGGCCTTCACTCACACGGTGCACCACCGACTGCGAGACGCTGGTGGTGAAATATCCGCCGCTGGCGGTACCGGTGACCGTTCTCCCCAGGGGGGTCGGCATGGGCGCCGTCTGGGGCGGTTCGGGCATATCGCCTGCGAGGGCATCCCCGGCCATCGCCCCGAGCACCGGGAGGAGCGTGGAGACGGCAAAGAAGATCACAAGGGTATAGATCAGGGCGTTCCCGCTCTCGCGGGAGACCGTCGACATCGTAAGCGCGATCGCGAAGTAGGCGAGCAGGAACCCAAGTGAGATCACCCCGAAGAGCAGGATGGCGACAAACTCCTCAAGCGTCGGGACGATCGAGAAGAGGAGAAGCATCGCAAGCGATATGGCAAGTGCAAGCCCCATGGCAAACCCGAGCGCGGCGATCCCCCCGACCGCCTTGCCGTTGATGATCTCGTCGCGGTAGACCGGGTGCGCAAGGAGCGACTTCAACGATCGTGTCTCCTTCTCTTTTGAGACCAGGTCAAACCCGATGGCGATGGCAAGGACGGCGCCGAGCGTCGTCATGTAACTCATCATGGCGTTGAAGATGAGCATGATCGAGGGTTTCTCGGGCATCCAGCCCGCGTAGGGGCCGTCGACCGCAACCTCCTGCATGTGCTGGAGCTGCTGGTTGTAGGACTCGAGCCTGTCATTGTAACTCCCGATGCCGGAGTGCATGCCGATCGCCGATATCACGAGGAGCAGGCCCAGGATGATGACAAACCGCCTGCTGGTGATATGGTCTGAGAACTCTTTCCGTGCTACGTTGAGCAACCGATCGAGTGCCATTCCTTACCTCCGGTAGACCGCCATGAAGACGTCCTCGATGTCGGGCTCTTCGACCCGCATCTCCCGGACGTGCAGTCCCTGCTCAAAGAGGGATGCTGCAAGCCGGTCCCTGATGTCGGTCGTTGCCCGGACAACCGCCCGGTTCCCGTTCCGCTCGACCGCGATGATCTCGGGGTCCTCGAGCTCAGGCAGCCGCTCCCCGGTCTCGACGATGATCCTGACGGTATCGCCGTCCGGGGATGCGAGCGTCCGGGCGACCTCCCCGAGCGTTCCCTGCGCGACGAGTTTTCCCTTCGCAAGGAGCCCGACGGTTCGGCAGACCTCCCTGACCTCGGAGAGGATGTGGGAGGAGACGAAGATCGTCTTTCCTTCGCCGGCGAGGTGCTCGACGAGTTCCCGGTACTCCCTGACTCCCTCGGGGTCGAGGTTTGCCGTCGGCTCGTCAAGGAAGAGTACTTTCGGATCGTTGATCAGCGCCTGGGCGAGCCCGAGCCGCTGCTTCATCCCGCGGGAGTACTCGCCCGCCTTCTGGGTGACGCCGTCGAGGTGGACCAGGTCGAGGAGTTCTGCGATCCGCGTCTTTCGCTCCTTTGCGTCCATCCCGTAGAACCGGGCAAAGTAGTCCAGGTTCTGCTCGGCGGTCAGGTTCCCGTAGAACCCGACGTCTTCAGGGAGGTAGCCGATGATCTTCTT
>NZ_DAQR01000023.1:11735-13137 GCF_002502935.1 Methanoculleus sp. UBA413 | reverse complement strand
ACCCCCTCAGAGCATCCGGCATGCCTGAGGAGAGCGATACAGTCCTGCTCACGCACTCCCGAGGCTCTCCTTGATCTTGTTGACCCTCCTCCGGAGGGCGGTGGCGATGAGTTCGTTATCGAAGTGCTCAAGCATCTCCTCACAGTTCGGGCACTCGAAGTTCCACTCCGCCGCATCAGTGAACGTATAGATAACGCCGCAGTTCTTGCAGATATAAAAGTCGTTCTTCTCCTCGTAGGTGAGCCGGGCGTCGAGATGCTCGAGCACATCCCTGATCTCTTCCTCGATCACGTCCTGGAGGCGGTCCAGCCGGAGGTGCCAGAGGTAGGTGAGCCAGCCGGTCTCGGTGTTCTTCAGCCGCCGGTACTCAGCGAGCCGCTTCTCGTAGAGCGTATACAGCGTGTGGCGGACGGTGTTTAAGTTGATCTCGGTCATCTCGGCAAGCTCCTCGTCGCTGTGCTCCCCCCCTTCCGGGAACCGCTTGAGAAGCTCGATTCCTTCCTCCCCGATCATGCGTAGCAGGTAGGCGTTGATCGCCTGGTCGTTTAACAGTTCAGTGACAGATACCATTGCTCAAGTTCTCCCCCATGATATTGTATAATAGATTGTCCAGTATCGATACCCAACATACTGTGCTCTCAATCCTTAATTCCCTTCCCTTTCCCACAGAGAGAACCTCCGGGAGCAAAAGGCTTCGGGGTAAAGAATGGTGGTAACGAAGAGAACATCGCCGGGGCTCAGACCCGGAACTTCGCTCATTTTGGCACCCGGACCCGGACTTCGCGTTCTCCCGCATGCTTTCACGCGAGGTAATGTACAAGGGTAACAAACAAGGCCTCACGTGAAAGACGCGAAGGGAACTGCCGACACTCATGACCAAACTTCGCGCGCTTCGCGGCTTCGCGTGAGTTTCCGGTGTGAGATAATGATAGAGTCTCACGCGAAAGACGCGAAGGGAAGCCGGTGGTGTTTGACCTCCGGTTGGTTTCCCCCAAAAATCTTAACGAAGTGCTCAGACCCCGATAGCCTTCCGGACGGCCCCGATGTTCCGCTCCAGGTCCGCACACGCCGCCGTCTCCGTCTCCCCACACCCGTAGACGCTCACGAGGGCGTTCCCCTCCTCAAAATCGGTGCCGGGCCAGGGAATGTCGGCAATCCGGGGCGCAAGCGGGGCAAGATCCACAGAAAGCCGCATATCCCGCTCCGCAAAGAGGATCCGCCTGACCGCGACCTTTCGTGCCGCAGGCCTCCCCGCCGGGAGAACGCCGCGGCAGGCGTCCATGTGCATGGCAAAGACACTCTCCCCGATCGCCATCTCCACTGTATCCAGAGTGGCCTGGAACCGGGGGTTGATCTCGATCGCCCAGGGTCTCTCCCCCGCCATGAAATCGACCCCGACCGA
>NZ_DAQR01000023.1:9117-11470 GCF_002502935.1 Methanoculleus sp. UBA413 | reverse complement strand
CAAGCGGGTGGGCAAACGGGGTGACCGATCCCGCAAACCCGTGCGCCCTCTCGCCATTCCCCCTGAGGATCTGCCGGTTGACCGCGATGGCCCGCGCACGCCGGCCGTCCGCAACGCAGGAGACGCTTGAAGGGATCCCATCGACGAGAGCTTGCACAACGTAGGGCACGTCCGGCCAGGTCTCCTCCCACCGGCGGAGTTCCTCCTCAGTCCTTGCGATCGTATTCCGCCACCCTCCTGCTCCCCGGCGCGGCTTGATCATCACCGGGTAGTGGCCGGCGCCGGCGAGCGGTGGGACCGGCACGTCCAGCCCCTCGAAGAACCGCTGGATCTCCAGTTTGTCGAGGAACCGCTCCACCTTCCGGGGCGGGGTACCATAGAGCGAGATCGCCGTCCCGATGTCCTCGGCACCCGAGGTGACGACCAGCGCATCCACCGGGTGGCGGGCGGCGAGTTCGGCGATCTTCTCCGGGAGTTCGGCAACCTCGTCGAACGTGGCACAGTCCTCCGTGCACCAGGCAAGGTCCTGGTCACAGAAGTGGTCGACAGCATAGACCGCATAGCCGGCCCGGTGGGCCGACTGCGCCACATGCCGCGTGGCGAACCCGGCAACCAGCACCCGGCCTCTCACTGCTCCACCGTCTTCTTGCCTGCGCCTGACGGCTCGATCCGGATCTTCGCATCCGGGTACTCCCTGTTCAGTTCCTTCCCCTCGAAGAGGTGGTCGAGGAAGAGGGCGAGGCTTGAGATCTCGGAGTGGGGTTGGGTGGTTACCGAGACGTTGTAGTCGGCAAGGCCGTAGATATCGCCCGGCACCTTCTCGGCCCCAACCACCACAAGCACCCGCTCCTGGTCCCTGATATCGTCGATGACGTCGGTCATCCGGAGCCCGTACATCGTAAGGTGGACGACCTTGCCGCCGCCGGCCTTCCAGTCCTCGATACACCGCCGCCACTTCACGTTATTCTCCGCAAAAAAGTCTCCTCCCCACCGGGAGGCCACATCCTCGATGCTCTTGATCACGCCGGGGTCGTCTGCGGCGAGGTACATGCCCCGGGCCCCGAGAGCCCGCGCCGCAAGCCCGACATGGGTCGTCACCCTTTGATCACGTTCCGGCCGGTGGCCTATCCGGAGCACTGCTACGGCAGGCATCTCTTCACTCATCTCTCCTTTTCGCCTTTATGACACCGTTCTCGATGACAAACGGCAGATCCACAGTATACCGGCACCGGCACTCGACCAGAGACTCCTGGACGGACAGGAGCCGGACCGTCTCCCCGGACCGCCGGATCAGAAGGTAACGCTCAAGGCGCTCAAGCGATGCAGTGACCGCAGAAGGTTCAAAACCGGTGGCTGCTACCAGGTCTCCGGTCGTAACACCGCCGTTTTCGGGAATTTGGTGGTATACGGCCCAGTCCAGATCTTCCTCACGCACACCTATTCTTTTTTCCGGGAAAACCGATATAGTTATTCATGCGTCCGTCGCACCGTTCTGGCTATACGGGCCTTCCTGGGGCGCCTCGCCGCCGGGACAGGGGTGCGGGGAGGCGGGAAGACATGGTGGGATCCGGGTAATGGTTGACTATAGTGAACTGGCAGACCTTGCCGACAGGCTCTTTGAGGCAAGCGGTGATGACGATGAACGGTTGGCAGATGTGCTGGACACACTTGACGGGGAGACCCGGGGCGCGCTCCTCGCCTCCGACTTCCTCAACGCCTACCAGGTCTACTACTATTATTTCCGGGAGACCCCGGACGAACTGGCAAAAGAGAGGCTGCAACTCCACGCGGCATCGGACCTCGCCCGCGGGATCATCGTCGGCGAGATCGATATCTACGAGGTTATCTTCCGCAGGGAAGACGGAGACCCCGTCCTCCTGCTCACCGACGGGGAGAAGGTTCAGGCTGAGTTCCGCGGGCCAGGGGCATACCGGGAGATGGTCAGGTACCTGGACGAGTGGTTCTAGTGGGGCATTTCACCGTATCGTGCGGGTCTTGGTGCAGATCGCCACCTCACGCGGAAACACGCGTGAGAGCGCGAAGGGGGACTCTGCCGCCCGTCAACCGACCTTCGCGTGCTTCCGCGTGAGACGTTGGTACTCTCTAGTACCCCTCACGCGAAGACGCGAAGGCCGCGAAGGGAACTGCCTACACCCATTACTGAACTTCGCGCACTCCCGCGTGAGACCGGAGTGCCCATCCCGTCATGCGATGCGACAAAAGTTTCTAAATAAAATGACACGATCCACTAGACAGGCGGTCTCCCCGCGGTGATCAGCCGCTCGTCCACCCTTGCCCGCACGATGGGGGGAAGATCTCCCCAGCGAATCACCACGTCGCCGATGACGGCGAG
>NZ_DAQR01000023.1:7435-8868 GCF_002502935.1 Methanoculleus sp. UBA413 | reverse complement strand
CAGCGACGTCGGGGGAGAAGACCGTCACGGCGTCGGCGATGCCGAAACTGATGGACGGCCCCACCGTTGCCGAGGAGGTGCAGATGCCGAGGATCCCCTCCTGCGGCGGGAGCAGAAACGCGATGCGCCCGCTTAAGGGCGATGCCCCCGCGAAGACACCAATTTTCACCTCACGATCGCTCACAAGAGCAATATCCCCTCCGTTGTCGACGAGACCAAACGACGCGCCGGCCTCGACCATCGCCTCCACCCCTGCCCAGGCGATGGCGCCGGCCACCGCCGCCATGGGCCCGACCCCGGCCTCTTCGGCTGCCCGGGCCATGCGGCCGACCGTCCGGCCCGGGGCCTCTGGAGTATACGGCTCAAGCGTCGCTGAAAAATAGGGATCCGTGGCGATCTGCCGCTCGACCTCCTGCCGGGCGGCCATCATACCGGATTTTGCCGCCTCCACATGCCCTGGCTCGTCGGCAAGGATGGTCGCGATCGTCTGCCGGAACTCGAAGTGCTCCCTGATCATCCCTGTTGCGAGAGGGCGGAGTGGGGGCAGGCCAGGATGCACTTGCCGCAGAGGACGCACCGCTCCCCGCTCACCTGGAGGCGCCATTCCTCATCAAAGGAGAAGACCTCCTGAGGGCAGACGCTGATGCAGGCCCCGCAATCGACACACTCAGCCTCGTCAAGAGCGATGGCGTTCTCCATGACACGAACCGCGACACCCATCTCCGCAAGGCGCCGCCTGACCAGGTCCGCGTCGCTATCGGGGACGTCGATCAGCACTTCACCGGCCATGGAGTCGATGTTCGCCTTCTCCACATTGATCAGGACACCGGTCTCCTTCACCACCCGGGCGATCACCGGTTCCCTTCCGGAGTCGTGCTGTCCTCTCCGGGAGAACGTCAGCAAAAGTTTCATCGCCGCCGCCTCCCGCCGAAGAGCTTCCCAAGATCGATCGCCGAGAGGATCCCGACCACCCGGTTGGTCGTATCCACCACCGGGAGCGCGCTGATGTTGTTGCGCTCCAGTTTCTGGGCGGCGATGTCCACCGGTTCGTCGGGAGTCGTCTTGATCACCTTCCGGGTCATGATATCTTTCACCTGCCGCAACCTCCCGTCGGTCACCACGGCCTTCGAGACGTCATAGGTGGTGATGATCCCGACCAGCGTACCGTTGCCGTCCAGGACCGGGAGATGGTTCGTCTCATCCTTGAGGAGCCGTTTTGCCGCCACCCGGATCTCCTCGTCCTCAGTGATGCTGATCACCTGCCGGTTCATGATATCGCGGACGCGGGGGGTGATCGCCGTCTCCCGCATGGGCTTTACACGCTTTGTCGGGTCGATCCGCCGGGTGGGGAGCGCAAGTTCCATCTTCCCCTCCTCTATCCAGCCTTTCAGTTCCAGCGCTACCGCCCGTGCCCGCCGGTAACTGGAGAGCGA
>NZ_DAQR01000023.1:942-7257 GCF_002502935.1 Methanoculleus sp. UBA413 | reverse complement strand
GCGTAACTGACCGTTGCAAGCGACGGCCGGTCCCGGCGGGGGGTGCCGTAATCGATGACCTCGGTCAGAATATCCTCATCCCGCACCGCGGTGCTCCGGACGATGCCGGTATCAAGCACCGGTATTGGGACGCCGACGCCGACATACAGCGTCACGCCATAGCCGTTCATCACTGCCGCGCGCAGGAACTCCTGCCGCATCGCTTTCATGTCCCCGGTCACCATCAACGTCCCGAACCCGCCGCCTGCCGAGTGCTGGGTCCCTTCGCCGACCACCATACCCTCCCCACCGGCAAGGAAGATCGGGACACCGCTCCCGATGACCCGGAATCCGGGATCGTTTGCGAGCGGCGAGAGGGTCCCTGCTCCGGAGTAGGAGACGTTGCCGCACCGCGGGAGGAGGCTACCCATATAAGTGTAGAGCGTCCGGTCGGTGGTGTTCGTCGCTGCGTTGTAGCACTGGTAGGAGTTTCTTGGGTTCACCATGACCGCCTGGTTCATATCCTCAAGCAGCAGTTCTGTGGTGATGCTCCTGCGCGGGTAGCAGTCGGTCCCGTGGGAGGTCGCCCGGAGTTCGACGGTGCCTCCCGCGATGAGCTCTTCGAGGACGTGGGCGCCGCCGTAGACCCGGTCCGGGGAATCGGCCTCCTGGGTTGCACCGAGGTATGCGTCGACCGCCGCTATCCCTGCGTATGCCTCCACGTCATTGAGCCAGACACGTTCCATCCTGATAGGGGGGTCGGCGTGCCCGAAGTTGAAGAATGCACCGGAGGAGCACATTGCCCCGAACGTCCCGGTCGTGACGACATCGACCTCCTCCAGTGCTCCTTCCTCTCCGAGTTCGTCGACAATTGCCGGCATCTCGTCGGCGGTAACAACTCGTGCGTTACCGTCGCGTATCCGGGCATTGATGAGGTCGAGGGACTTTTCCATGAACGTATATCCATTCTTGAATATTTATAGGTGTTGACTATTACTTTAGGTAATATGTGCGGGTCAGGCGCCGTGGCGTCCGGGGCGGAGTGACCACGGCAGATCAGGCTCTTTTCGAATATCAGGCGGCAGGCCGCGCGATGATGGCGATAGAGCGAACAGCCCGCATACGCAGCACAAAGGGCACCGAAGATGCGAGGGGATCTACCGGCAAACCTCATCCACCTTTTTTATCCGGGAGGCCCACATGAGGTACTGCATGGATATCCACGAGTTCGTCACCGCAATGGAACAGGTCGCTCCCCCCGAACTGGCCGAAGAGTATGACGCCGGGAGAATCGGCCTCATCGTCGAGGGCAGAAGCGATCTCGGAACCGTCTGCTGCGCGCTCGACGCCACGCAGAGAGTGGTGGAGGCCGCCGTTGCTGCCGGCGCCGATATGCTGGTCGTCCACCACACGCCCCTCTGGAACCCGGTCACGGCAGTCAGGGGGCCAACGGCGCGCCTGCTCCGGAGCCTGCTCTCCAGCGGCATGAACCTCTACGTCATGCACACGAACTTCGACCACGCCGAGGGCGGTGTCAATGACGTCCTCGCGGCCCGACTCGGCCTCCAGCGGACGGAACGGATGGCCGCCGGCCTCGTCGGCGACTGCACGCTCAATGCCAAAGAGATCGCCCGTCGTCTCCCGGGCGGGGGGATACGGATCTACGGCGAGGTGAGCACGATCAGGCGGCTGGCGGTCGTGGGAGGAAGCGGGTTTGACCCCGACCTGATCCAGGAGGCCGCCCGCCTCGGGGCAGACGCCTTCCTCTCAGCGGAACTGAAACACAGCGTGGCTCGTGCATCACCCATCCCCTGCCTGGAAGCCACCCACTACGCGCTCGAGGCCCCGGCCATGGAGGTTCTTGCATCCCGTATGGGGTGGCATTATATCCCTGATCCGCCACACGTAGTGGTAGTTCCATGAGAGAGATCTGGGAAATGATCGAGCAGGACCAGGAGCTGACGGAGGAGTTTCGTACCTGCATCGAGCGCATCTACAAAGACCGGGGAAGAAAAGCGCTTGCCGCCGTTGATGAACGGCGGGTGAAGCGTTACCTGGACTTCTACGTCGTGGTGGGGCACAGCAACGAGTATATCGTGGAAGGAGATTTCTGCACCTGCAGCGACTTTCTCTTTCGGGGACGCGAATGCTGGCACATTCTCGCGGTACGCATTGCAGAACGGACAGGAATATACGAATCCTACGATCTCTGGTACCAGGACGTATGGAAACCTTAAACGTCACGCACAAACAACTATATTAATTCCAGTCATACCAAATTATACTGCGTGATTTTCAATGCTCGAGGAAGAATATACGCTCGATTATTTCCGTTCTGAAGGGTTTGAGCGGAAGGTCTGCAAGAGCTGCGGGGCGGCCTTCTGGACCCGGGACCCCGAACAGGAGTTCTGCGGTGATGCCCCGTGTGTGACGTATAACTTCATCGGCAATCCGGTCTTTAAACCCCATACCGTTGATGAGATGAGGGAGGCGTTCCTCTCGTTCTTCGAGCGGCACGGCCATACACGCCTCGAACGATATCCCGTAGCCGCCCGGTGGAGGGACGACATCTACCTTACCATCGCGTCCATCGCCGACTTCCAACCGTTCGTCACAAGCGGCGTCGTCCCGCCGCCGGCAAACCCGCTCACCATCTCCCAGCCCTGCATCCGCCTAAACGACCTCGACTCGGTCGGGAGGTCGGGCCGCCACCTGACGCTCTTTGAGATGATGGCGCACCATGCCTTCAACACTCCCGAGGAGCAGATCTACTGGAAGGACGAGACGGTGGCCCTCTGCGATGAGTTCATCGCGTCCATCGGGGGCGATCTTGACCGGGTCAGTTATAAGGAGCACCCCTGGTACGGCGGCGGGAATGCAGGAGCGTCCGTCGAGGTGCTCATCGGGGGCCTTGAGGTCGCGACACTGGTCTTCATGAACCTCGGGCGGCAGAAGACCGATCAGCCGCCCGTCGAGGTCAACGGGGACCTCTACTACCCGATGCGGCTGAAGATCGTTGATACCGGCTACGGCCTTGAGAGGTTCGTCTGGGCCTCGAAGGGATCGCCGACGATATACGACGCGGTCTTCCCGGAGATGGTGAGCCGCCTGATGTGCTCAGCGCACCTTGAGGACCTCCTCAACAACCCTGAGTTTACGAAGATCATGGGGCTCAGCGCCCGGTTCGCCGGCGTCATGGATATCTCCGGGACAAACCTCTACAACCTCAGGAGGAAGGTCGCTGAGGCGATCGACGTGCCGCTGGAGAAACTGGAGCGGATCGTCGTCCCGATCGAGAAGGTCTACTCGATCGCCGACCACACCCGCTGCCTCGCCTACATGCTCGGCGACTGTATCGTCCCCTCGAACGTCCGTGAGGGCTACCTTACCCGGCTCGTCCTCCGCCGGACGCTCCGGATGATGAACGACCTCGAGATGGATGAGGACCTGGCCGACCTGATCGAGGCCCAGATGCAGGTCGTGGGGACCGAGAACTTCGAGCAGGACGTCGACGTGGTCAGGGAGATCGTGGAGAACGAGGTGACCAGGTACGCAAGCACCCTTGAGCGCGGGACCAGGATCGTCCAGAAGATCGCCCGGAACTACAAAGCAAAGAGCACACGGGTTCCTCTCCAGGAGGTGATCACCCTCTACGACTCGCACGGCATCCCGCCCGAGATGGTGAAGGAGGTTGCGGCCGGCGAAGGGGCTGTTGTGGAGATCCCGGATAACTTCTACTCGCTGATCGCCGACAGCCACTCGGAGGCGCAGAAGGAGGCAGCGGCAGAGGACCCGCTTGCCGCCTACCGCGAGCGGGCAGAGGCCCTGCCCCCGACAAAGAAACTCTACTACGAACTGCCGGGCGAGGTCGAGTTCGAGGCGATAGTGCTGGACTACTTCGACGGGCTTGCGGTGCTTGACCAGACGCTCTTCTACCCCGAGGGAGGCGGTCAGCCGTCCGATACCGGCACCCTGGTGACCTCGGAGAGCATGGTCCGGGTGGAGGAGGTCACGAAACTCGGGGAGGTGATCCTCCACCGGGTCACGGGAGGCGCCCTGAAACGCGGCGACCGTGTGAAGGGCATGGTGGATGAGGAGCGCCGCCTGTCGCTGATGCGCCACCACACGGCAACCCATGTCCTCCTGCATGCCGCGACAAAGGTGCTCGGCGCCCACGTGCACCAGGCCGGCGCCCAGAAGGGAAGCGAGGCTTCCCGCCTGGATATCAGGCATTACAAGCATATTACGCCTGAGGAACTCCGGAGGATCGAGATCGAGGCAAACCGGATGGTCATGGCCGACATGCCGGTCTACATCAATATCGAGGAGCGGACGAAGGCGGAGCAGAAGTACGGGTTCGGTCTCTACCAGGGCGGCGTCCCCCCGGGCCGGGAGATCAGGACGGTGCAGGTCGGCGGCGACGTGCAGGCGTGCGCCGGGACGCACGTCCGGACAACCGGCGAGATCGGGCTTATCAGGGTTATCGGTGTTGAACATATCCAGGACGGCGTGGAACGGCTCATCTTTGCGGCCGGGATCGCTGCCGTGTACTCCATGCAGCATATGGATGACCTCCTCCAGGCGGCCGCCAGCGTGGTGAGCGTCCAGCCCGAGAACCTGCCAGCGACGGTAACACGCTTCTTCTCGGAATGGAAGGAGCAGAAGAAGGATATCGAGCGTCTCCGGAAGAAAGTGGTGGACCTCCAGATGCAGCACCTCGGGGGCGAGACGGTGGACGGGGTCAGGGTCGTCGTCAGGCAGGTGGACGCGACCCAGAAGGAACTCGTCGCGCTCGCCACCACTGTCGCCGATGAAGGCGGTGTGGCGCTCTTCGCATCGGTCAACGGGAACGTGAAGGTGGTGGCGACATCGGGCGCACCGGCGGTGAACGCCGCCGATATCGTGAGGGAGGTCTGCAGTATCCTTGGCGGGAGGGGCGGCGGTAAGCCGAACCTCGCTCAGGGCGCGGGGCCAGACGTCTCCCGGCTCGAGCAGGCGCTCGAGCATGGGCGTAACCAGATCCTTGAAGCACTCCATGGTTGAGAATGTTGTAGTTATCCAGCCGGGCGATGAGCGGGCACAGAAGATCGCCCGGGCGATGGCGAGCCAGACGGCGAACGCGGTCATCCAGACCTTCGGTGACGGGCCGCTGACGTCGTCGGAGGTTGCCCGGGCGATGGGGATCCCGATCACCACCGCAACCTACCATATCGAGAACCTCCTTGATGCGGGGCTTCTTGAGGTCATGGAGACCCGCTGGAGCGAGAAGGGGCGTGAGGTGAAGGTCTACGGCCTTACGAACCAGGTCCTCATCATCGCGCCGCCGGTGAGCGATCTCGGGTCGGTGCTGAAGAAGTATGCGACGCTCTTTGGCATCGTCGTTCTCGCGAGCCTCGGGCTCTGGGGTCTCCTCCCGGCGCTGCTGCCGGCCCTCGGCGGCATGCCGCCGGAACCGAGGCTCACCGGGGGTGGGGAGGAGATCTCCGCATTCAGGGCGCCCCTGGATAGTGCCGCGGGTGCGCCGCCGGTCCATGACCTGGTGATGAGTTTCTTCTTCGGAGCCTGCGCGGTGCTGCTCGCGCTGCTGGCCTACGAGGTCTACTACTGGTGGCGGACATCTCCGGGATACCAGGCAGAAAAAGAGCAGGAGGAATAGAAGAAGCTGGATGAGGGGGCGTTTGGGGTCTTTACCGTCGCCCCCTGGGAACTCCGGCTTCCGGCGGTTTTCCACTTCCTGCTTCAACTTTCGCCCCGCATTTGGGGCATCGCGTCTTTTTAGGGTTTATCTCCGCACCGCAACTGTAGCATTTCGGCATGGCCTTTCACCACAATAGGCCTGGTTGGGGTGTGACACCATAAGGGTATCCTACGGAGTATTCTTCGAAAACACTTATGAGGCCGCATTCGGCCACAGGCGTATATCGTGTTTTAGAGCTCGACAATCTGAGCTCCGTTTTCGATTCTGATGGGATTTTCATTTGAAACGCTCATGAAGCGTATACCGACGTATCCGCAGTAAGAGTTCTGGCCCGGATTTTTCTCACACCCGCATTGAATCAGAGTACCGGGGCAGCAACAGGGTCTCTTGCGCTCTCGCGCGAAGCGCGCCATGAGCCTTCGGCTNNGGCCTTTCACCACAATAGGCCTGATTGGGGTGTGACACCATAAGGCTATCCCATTGGGATTGGTTTGAAAAACTCGATAAAAAGCAGGAATATGGGCAGAATCGCACCGGAAGGTGCTTTTCCCTGCCGGGCCTGAACCTGGAGGGCGGGCATCGGCCCAACAAAACCATCCTCCGCTCAGTAACCCATCGCGTAGTAGTAGCCGCCTTCC
>NZ_DAQR01000023.1:463-812 GCF_002502935.1 Methanoculleus sp. UBA413 | reverse complement strand
ACCGGCGATGGCTGGCCCGTATGACAATAGCGGCCTCTTCGAGCGGATGCTCTCCATACCCAGAAGGGGGGGGTTTCATACAGCCACGAAGGGGACTGCCAACACGCATATCGACTTCGCGCCCCCCCCGCGTGCGGAAGCATGCGGCCGGCGACGTAAACCAGCACAGGAGTTCACTAGGGCGGGGGTTCAACAAAAACTGAACCTCACCAGTATCTGCTCGGGGATGCAGTGCACCCCCGGGCCACGTTAGCGCCAATGGAGCGATCCTCCCACGCACAAAATAAGATAAAATGCAATGCTCCAGCAGGGTTGTTCCACCGGCCGAAAAAAGATATTCAGGATCCCG
>NZ_DAQR01000023.1:0-211 GCF_002502935.1 Methanoculleus sp. UBA413 | reverse complement strand
GCGACCCCGGCCATCACCAGGAGACCGAGGATCGCGACATAGGACTGCTCCTTCACCGCGACCGATGTCACCATATAGGCCGATGACCCCTGCAGGTACGAGTAGGTGGACCTGCCAGGGAGGTCCGGAGGATCGCCGAAGACGGCCGAGTAGACCGGGGTGTACGCGAAGATCGGGATGAACGACGTGAGGACGATCATCACGATCAGGG
>NZ_DAQR01000028.1:0-4701 GCF_002502935.1 Methanoculleus sp. UBA413 | reverse complement strand
CGTCGAGAGCGGTGGCCAGCCCGGAGATATCCTCCAGGTTCCCCTCAAGGAACGTGATGCCGTTTGCGATATTCTTCCGGGTGATGTTCTGAGGGATAGCGCCGTCCGCCCGCCTCCGGACGAGCCCATAGATGTGCGCACCTTCATCGATCAGGTACCGGGCAAGGTACGACCCCGCGAACCCGCTGACCCCGGTAATCAAAACGTTCCGATCCTTCCATGTCATACAATCTGCTCCCCAAATAGGCCCATAAAAACCAAAGGGCGTAAATCTAATGTCAGAGTTGGTTAGATATTTTGATAAACCTTCTCAAGCGCTTCAACAATCCGCCCCCAGTCATACGTTGCCGCCGCGTCCCTGCAGTCAGGCGCCCGGGCCCGGGAGAGATCCAGCCCCGCCAGGATCCCCTCCCCCATCTCCCCCGCCGAGAGCCCCGAGCAGTACCCGTTCACCCCCTCCACCACCAGGTCCCCAGCCGCGTTCCCCGGGTGGTCCGCCGTCACCACCGGGAGCCCGCAGGCCATCGCCTCCAGCGCCGCGATCCCGAAGCCCTCGCGGGTCGAGGGGAGGACGAAGACCCTTGATGCCTTCATCGCGGCGATGACGTCGTCATACCGGGGCAGAAAACCGGTGAACCGCACCGCCCCGGCAAGCCCGAGGTCGCGCGCAAGACGCTCGAGCGCCGGCCGCTCGGGCCCATCGCCGACGACCAGGGCCCTGAGGTCGGGGACCTCCTCCCGGACCGGCACAAGCGCCCGGAGGAGGACGTCGACGTTCTTCTCCCGGATCAGCCGGCCGGTGAAGATGACGTCCGAGGACTCCGCCGCCGGGGCGATGGCCGCGATCCTCGCGAGATCGATCCCGTTCGGGACCACCGGGACCGGCCCCGGAACCCCGAGCCCCGCAAGCGCCCGGGCCGTCGAGGGCGAGACCGCGACAGGATAATCTGAAAGCCCGGCGGCCAGCCGCTCGACGGCCTTCCCGAAGACCCCCCGCCTTCCTAAGTAGTCGTACCAGTAGTCGCCCCAGACCTCGTGCCAGGTGACCACGAGCGGGACCCCCCGCAGCACCGAGGCGGCCTTTGCAGAAAAACACGAGAAGTAGGGGAAGTTCTGGCAGTCGATGACGTCGGCGCCTGAGGCGAGGAGCGGCCGGAGCACCGAAGAGCCGAACCTGAGCGCCTGTGGGACCCCCCGCCGGCCATCAGAATAGAGGGGCTCCCCCGGACACACACCATGGAGCACCACCCCATCCCGCTCGATCACCGACGGACCGTCCCAGGAGCGCATCCCGTAGACATGGACCTCATGCCCCCGGTCCGCAAGCCTGACCGAGACCTCGTGGATGCGCTTCTCGACCCCGCCCTTCACCCAGGGGTAGACGGCATCGTAGACGTAGGCGATCTTCAGGTGGGTATCCTCCTTGAGGATAAGGTTGCGGGAGAAGGGGGATAAGGGTATTCGTCTGGGGGCGGGTTCGGGGAGCGTGGCCGGGATAGCCTCTCTCCGGGAAGGGGTTGGCCGGTTCCCCCCGGGAGTCTGAGAAGAGGATCTGGTCGTGCTGGAGGAGAGGTGCACGTTCTGAACGGCACAACAACGCATAACAACTATACGCTATACCGTTGTGTCTGCAGAAGGGCATACCAGCGCGAGAAAGTCTACCCGGTCAAAATCCTGGTCATTCGTCGCAAAATAGTTGATATCGTGCTTGCGTGCAGATGCAGCGTGCAGCGCATCTGAGAACAGCAGCCCATACTGCTGCGAGATCTGGAGGGTATCGCTCAGGAGATCGGATGTATCGAGGACTATGAGGTTATACTGTTCCAGCACCTCTTTGGCCATGACATACGGGGTGCTTATGTTGGTCAAAACATCCGGATGTTTCTTTATATAGGTAATCGCCTGCCGTGGTGAAAGACGCTTTTCCATATACATCTGGGTGAGAAGAGCTTTGTGGAAGAACTCGTCTACAACAGTGGAATTGATATAGCCTGTAATATCTTTGGTCTGCACCTTTTCGAGAAGTGTTTCGCACGATGAAGAGAACCGCGTGACGGTATAAGCGTAGAGGAGGATATTCGTGTCAAGAAACACCGATCCTCGCTCTAATTCAGAGAAGTTCATCAGTACAACTCTTCAAGATCTTTTTCGGCCAGTTTCAGGACGTACTCTTCAGGAGCATAGAGCTTTGTCATTTTTTTAGGCCTTCTTTTCAACCGGACCGTCACTCTCTCTTCCCCCTGTTCCAGGGGTTGATCGAGCCGGATCGTCGTATTATCGATCAGCGTTCCATCGACCTCTACCGACATGGCACCACTCCATGGGATCACTACGAGAGCCGGGATAATAAAAGGTTCTTCCGATATCGTACCCGGAAGTGGGCTTCACTCGACAGGGCCGGCGCTCGTGCAGCCCGGGATAGGATCAAACCCCGGCCGACCCACTATATAGTGTCATAGATAACTCTCCACTGGAGGGATCAGTTGACAGCCCCCCGTCTCGCTACACGGTCCATATAGAACAGAATGAGGACGGAGGATATACCGTAACGGTACCCTCCCTCCCGGGATGTATCAGCGAGGGGCTACCCGGGAAGAGGCCCTGGCGCATGTTGAGGAGGCGATCTCGGGGTATCTCGAGGTGGCCGGGCTTCCTGGCCACCCTGTTCCGGTTGAGGTCTCCGTACCCCTCAATGCGGGCAACACGCGGATATCAGATTGCCGGGTGTCGTCCAGTACACTACCGACCCCAACTCACCTTCAGGACAGGGTGGTCGACCGGTTCCCCTCAGGAGTCAGGGCGGTTCATCTGATAGACCGCTCGGGTTTCGACCCGCCTCTCACCAGGGTGACGGACCGGCGCTCCGCCTCACATACCTCCCGCAACCTTTTGGAGGCAGACCGGAAGTACCCTTCGCCCGGCATGCGAACAGTATATGGCTATCGGCGAAGACTGATCTGATATAGACCGGATATCATCTGCAGGAGTCGTGGAATGCGGGGTTGTGCGGAACTTCTCTTAGAGCTTAATACATGTGATGAACATTGGCGCATCGAAGCGAAAGAAACATCCAGAACTCTGGGGAAAACCGTCTCTCAGACGATCTCGGCGTTCTCAAACGAGCCCGGTATCGAGGGAGGGTATCTCCTGCTCGGTGTTTCCCGCGACCCGGCTTCTGGGAACTATAGAGTTGGCGGCGTTCACGATCCCGATAAATTACAGAGAGAAGTCGCTTCACTCTGTGCCTCTGCGTTCAACCGGCCCCTGCGACCGAATGTTCGGGTCTGCATGGTCGATGAAAAACCGGTGATCGTGGTGTACATCCCTGAAGAAGAGCCCCATAATAAGCCCATTTATATAAAAGCGCAAGGTCTGCCGCGAGGCGCCTACCGCCGCATCGGCTCGACGGCTCAACATTGTACTGACGAGGATATCCGGATGTTCCATACGAGTGCAGAACGGAGGACGTATGACGAGTCGGTTATTCCCGGTGCGTCATTGGATGATATCGATCCGCATGCAATCGATGAATACCGGCGAGCACGCCGAGCCGCCAACCCGCATGCACCGGAGTTGAACTGGGATGATGGAGACCTTCTCCTTGCCCTGAAGTGTGCCGATAAGCAAGACGATGAGCTGATCCCCACGTTGGCCGGGATTCTCCTCTTTGGAAGGGATATGGCAATCCGGAAGTACCTCCCGCTGATGCGTGTTGATTACCTGCGCGTTCCAGGCCACAAATGGGATGGAGAGATCTCGTACTCGCTTGAGTTCCGCGAACCGCTGTTACGTATGATTCCACGGGTCATTGCAGGTATTATGGACGATATTCCAAGGTGCGTGGCGTTCCATGAGGGATCCGTCCAGCGGCACGAACAACCCCTTATCCCTGAGCGAGTCGTCCGCGAAGCGGTTGTGAACGCGCTGATGCACCGAAACTATCGATCTTACGGGACGATAAGGATCATCCGTTATCCGGGAAGACTGGAGATAACGAATCCTGGACACTCACTTGTTGAGATCGGCGATGAGGGAAGTATTACCTCTGTTACCAGAAATCCGGTCATTGCAGCGGTTCTGCACGATACAAACCTGGCTGAGAACAAAGGTAGTGGAATCCGGATGATGGTACAGTTAACCCGGGAAGCCCGCCTGTCTCCGCCGATCTTTGAATCGAATCGTCAGGCCGATTATTTCCGCGCCGCATTTTCCCTTCACCATTTCTTCTCTGAGGAAGAACTCGAATGGCTCCGTGACTTCAGCGCTGCTGACGTATCTGATGAAGAGGCGATGGCTCTCGTCTTTGTCAGGCGGAATGGGTCTATCTCGAATGAGCAGTGTCGCGATCTGACCGGACTCGATGTGATCGGTGCAAGCAAATTGCTCGGGAAACTCCGGGATCTGGGCTTCCTTATCCAGCATCCCCATGGCGCGATGACCTTCTACACCCCCACCGGGCAGCTCGGGGTGACACCTGTGTGCACAACGCACCTCCGGGAGGTGGAGGTTTCGTTGGATGCAGGGGAGACTCTGAGTGTTGATTCTGAAGCAATCCCACCGGATATTGCCAAATCAATAAGAATGCTGGGCAAAAGGAATTCGCCACAGGAAGTCAGGCGAGTTATCGTTCAGATTTGCAGCGTGCGCCCCTTCTCTGCCGGGGAGATTGCCCGATTGATTGGGAGAAGCAAGAAGTGGGTA
>NZ_DAQR01000038.1:0-3213 GCF_002502935.1 Methanoculleus sp. UBA413 | reverse complement strand
AGCCCGAACAAGGTGGGCTACTCCATCCTCAGGAACCTGCTCTCCTTCCCCGGCGACCTCTATCCGGTCAACCCAGCCCGGAAAGAACTCTTCGGTCGGATGACCTACCCCTCTGTTGTGGATATCCCGGGCCCGGTCGACTGGGCGGTCATCGCCGTGCCGGCCCGGCTCGTCCCGGGTGTGATGGAGGAGTGCGGGGAGAAAGGCGTCCGCCTCGCTGTCATCGTCACCGCCGGGTTCCGGGAGATCGGCGGTGACGGCGCGGTTCTCGAGGAGAGGGTCGTCGAGATCGCACGCAGGCATGGGATCAGGATCACCGGCCCGAACTGCCTCGGAATCATGATGCCGCACCAGGGGATCAACGCCACGTTTGACCCGGTTTCGCCGAGGGCCGGGGATGTAGCGTTTATATCCCAGAGCGGCGCGATCATCACCACCGTCGTCGACTGGAGTCTCCCTGAGGAGTTCGGGTTCTCAAGCGTCATCAGCGTCGGCAACCAGGCGGACCTCGGGTTTGAGCACTACCTCAGGTTCGCCGAGCAGGACCAGGCTACCCGGTCGGTCACCCTCTACATCGAGGAGATCCAGGACGGACGCGGTTTCATGCAGATCGTGAGAGAGGTCGCCGAGAGCAAACCGGTGGTGGCGGTGAAGTCAGGGTCGTCCCGGAAGGGGAGGGTTGCAGCGTCGTCGCACACCGGTTCAGTCGCCGGGAGTTACGAGGTGTATGTCGCGGCGTTCAGGCAGGCGGGGGTGATCCCGGTCAAAACCCTGCGGGACGCCTTCAACCTGGCTGAACTCCTGGCAAGCGAGGGATACCCGCAGGGGAACCGCGCGATAGCCGTCACCAGCGCGGGAGGGTTTGCCGTCCTCGCCTCCGATTATGCCGAGACGCATGGGATCGATATGGTCGATCTCCCCGAAGATGTGTTTCGTGAACTCAACACGTTCCTGCCGTCGTGCTGGAACCACGCAAACCCCATGGATATCATCGGGGACGCCGACGCCGCCCGATTTGCCGCTCTCTTTGATGTACTGATCCAGCATCAGGACTTCTGGGATATTGCGTTTGTGATCGCTGTGCCGACCACGCTCGCCGATCCGGCGCACATCGCAAACGAGATTGTCCGGCTCTCCCGGAACACGGATAAGATGGTGGTGGGGTGCATGCTTGGTGGCGACAGCATCAGGAGCGGCCTGCGCATCCTCCGGAGTTGCCGGATCCCGAACTTCTCAGAGCTTGAGGACGCGTTCAAGGCGGTGGGGAACATCCTCAGTGTCAGGACCGCCCGGCCGGGTGAGCGCCCCGGCCCTCCCGCGCTTGACCGGTGTCCGGGTGGCGGGCGGTAACGGCACTCTTCCCGGGATCCCGGTAATTTTTTATACCCTCTCCCCACATTCCGGCAGACCGGAACGAAAAAATCCACTTCCCGGGAGATGAGGAGATGCTGTTTGAGAAGATAAAGTCTGACATCCTTGCCCATAATTCATACATCATCGGGGCGGGCGGAGAGGCGGCAGTCATCGATCCGAGGCGTGACTGCCAGGTCTACACGAATATCGCCGAAGCCTGGAACATGAAG
Organism: Methanoculleus sp. UBA413; assembly: GCF_002502935.1. Lineage (NCBI taxonomy): Archaea > Methanobacteriati > Methanobacteriota > Methanomicrobia > Methanomicrobiales > Methanomicrobiaceae > Methanoculleus > Methanoculleus sp. UBA413. The sequence goes on along the minus strand of NZ_DAQR01000038.1, from coordinate 1,630 downwards.
ATCACGAAGATCTTTGAGACGCATAAAAACGAGGATTATGTCAGCGGTTCCCGAGAACTTGCCCGCCCGACCGGGGCAGAGATCCTCCATGGAAAACGGGAGGAGTTCGGGTTTGGCACCGGTGTCAGCGAAGGAGAGACGTTTGGGATCGGTTCGGTCGAACTTGAGGTGCTGGAGACACCGGGCCACACGCAAGAGAGCATATCCCTCCTGTTGCGTGACCGGTCGGTCTCCGACGCTCTGCTGATGATCTTTACCGGGGATGCGCTCTTTGCCGGAGAGGTCGGGAGGACTGACCTTGCCGGTGAAGACCGGCGGTGGAAGATGTCGGAGATGCTGTATGCGAGCCTGCACGAGAAGATCCTCACCCTCGATGACGGCGTCATCGTCTGCCCCGCCCACGGGGCCGGGTCGGTCTGTGGCGGGAAGATCAGTGAGCGGGAGTACACGACCATCGGTTTTGAAGCAGCGACAAACCGATTGCTCTCTCTGGAGAAGAAGGAGTTTGTCGAGTATAAAGTGAACGAACGGCTCTATGAGCCGCCGTACTTCGCAAAGATGCGGGAACTCAACAAGTCCGGCCCGCCCCTGATCTACAACCTGCCGCATCTGCGGGCTGTATCGGCACGCGAGATCCGCTCCCTCGTAGACCAGGGGGCGCAGATCGTCGATATCAGGTCACCGACAGGTTTTGCCGGCGGGCATATCCCCGGGAGCATCAACATCTGGCGGACCGGCCTTCCTCTCTTCATGGGGTACTTCCTGAATTACGAGGACCCGATCGTCCTGGTCGACGACTTCAACCTGGATCTTGATCACGTGGTGCGCCACTTTGTGCGGCTCGGTTACGACAACATCGCCGGGTACCTCGCCGGTGGGTTTCCGGCCTGGTTCAAGCAAGGTGAGTGGAGCGAGAGGACCGGGACCTGGTCACCCGGCGACCTCGCGGAGCATCTGGACGATCCGTCGGTCTACATCCTTGACGTGCGGGACATCAGCCACCGGGACGAGAAGGGTCACATCCGGGGCTCCCACCACACCTACGTCGGGCACCTCGAGGAGCACCTGAACGAGATCCCCCGTGATAAACAGATCGTCGTCCACTGCGATGCCGGGTTCAAGGGAAGCCTTGCGGCAAGCATCCTGCAGAAGCATGGGTTCCGGCATGTCGCGAACCTCCTTGGCGGCACTATCGGCTGGGAGGCGGCGAACTACCCGCTCATCAGGGAGCGAACCCCTCTTGCTGCTGTTCCTGGAGGGGCCTCCTGAATACCGGGTCAGGTGGATCTTCCCCCGGGATCGCCACGAGTCGTGCAATTATGCTTTGGGGCATCTCATGTTCCACACTTCTTTTGCGGGTGGTGTCGACGTTCCGCCGCACGGACCACACCCTTCAGCTTATGGCGTTTTGATGCAGCAAGCGCACGGGCATCGGAAGACTGCAGGCTAGTGGAGCATTTCATCTAATATTTCACCTGGCATCCCATCAACTCACGCGAAGAGCGCGAAGACGCGAAGTCCGTATACCTCCCCCAACCGGAACCCTTCGCGATCTTCGCGGCTTCGCGTGAGGTGGCGGTCTGCATCAAGACCTGCAAGATAAGGTGAAATGGTCCACTAGTGGACCATT
>NZ_DAQR01000079.1:0-10331 GCF_002502935.1 Methanoculleus sp. UBA413 | reverse complement strand
AGGGGGCGGGGGCAGTGCGAGGCGATACCCGGGGAAAAGCATGCCAACGGCGTGGTGGAACCTGAGCGCCGGGAACTACTACACCGATTCCGGATTATCAGACTCTGTTGACCCCCTGTTTGGGTCCAGGTGCTCGTCCCCACCCCGGCGGGGTAGGTGTCGGGTCCGGAGTTCCCTAGTGTCATGTCAACGACGAATTGTCGCAATAGTGCATCGTGTCATCTTATTTTAGAGATTTTTGGAACGTGCCAGGATGGGCACTCTGGTCTCACGCGGGAGAGCGCGATGTTCGGTATAATCCCCTGCAACGCCCCTTCGCGCCCTTCGCGGCTTCGCGTGAGGGGTACTAGAGAGTACCGAAGTCTCACGCGAAGCCGCGAAGACGCGAAGAGAGACGGGAGATCTCTACGTTGAAGATGACAACAAGCACGAGCACGCCCATATCCGACGTTGAATGATTGACTCGGCACTAGGCTCACCCGTACTGTGGACCGTGGTGGACATCGCCCCGGGGGGGTGGGGACCGGGGAGGGGTTCTCCCCTCCCCGCACGAGGCACGACCCACGAAACCCCTGTCCCCGGGCAGTGGACCGTGGTGACTCTTCACCCCGCCGGGCGACCCTCGATCCCGCGGATCGCCTCCCGGAGCGTCTCGAAGACCCCGTCGTCATCAGCCGGCGCCTCGACAAAGCGGCCGGTATCGGTGAAGTAGAGGTATGCCCGGACCGGCTCGCCCAGGATCCCCTCCGCTGCCCGGCGGTAGACCGCCATCTGGAGGGCATGCTTCTGAATCTTCGCCGGGAGGCTCTCCTCGTCCACCCGGCCGGTCTTGTAGTCGATGAGGATCCAGGTGCCGTCCGGTCGCTGCAGGAGCCGGTCGATGAACCCGGTAAAGACCACCCCGCCGACCCTGGCCCGGAACGGCACCTCGCAGTAATCGCTTCCGGCACCCTGCACCATCGGCGACCCCCGGAACTCCTCGTAGAGCCGGGCGTACTCCCGGGCCAGCCCGGCGTCGTCGATCCCGTAGCGCCGCAGCACCGCCGCCGGGTCGCGCCCCCGGAAGACCTCGTGGATGATCAGGCCCCGGGTCCGTGCATCGTCCTCCCTATCTTCCTGCCCGCGGAGGAAGCCCTCGATCTCGCTGACCGAGTAGACGTGCTCCTCCGCCGGGAGCGCCGCGGGGGGCAGGGGGCGCTCTGATGCCGGACTGATATCCTCAGGGACGGTGAGGAGGACGGGTGCGGCCGTCCTGACCTCAGCCGGTATCGCGTCAGGCGCGGTGCAGACCCCGATCCGGAGCGGCCGATCCTCTCCCGGCGGGAGAACCTCGACCCCGCCCGCCGCGTAGACATCCTCGCAGAGGCCGAGGCAGCAGGCGAGCCAGTCGGTCCTGGTCCTGCACGCCGCAACACTCTCCGGCACCGCATCAGGCAGAACGCCGCAGAGGACCAGGTGGTCCCGTGCCCGGGTCAGCGCCACGTAGAAGAGCCGCTTTCGCTCAGCCTCGTCCTTCTCCCGCGCCTCGTCCTTGAGGACCGCGAGAATGGGCGTATTCTCACGCTCGTGGTCGTTTTCGGGGTTTGCGATCCTGACACCGAGGCGCAGCCCCTCCTCGACGATGATCGTGGAGGTATCAGGGAGCGGCGGCTCCGAGAGGTCGGGGACGACGACGACCGGGAACTCAAGCCCCTTGGATGCGTGGACCGTCATGACCGCGACAGCCTCTGACGACGCAAGGTCGGGCTGTGCCTCCCCCTCCCGCTCTTCACCGTCGATGCAGAGTTCAAGTTCCCCGACGACCTCACCGAGGCTGCTCCCGCCCTCCTGGAGGTCCCGGACGATACCGATGAGCTTCTCGACGTTCGCGATGATCTGCTCCCCTTCCGGCATCCCGCCGTAGACCGCGTAGACGCTAGACTCGGTGACAATCCGGTTGAGGAGTTCGGCCGGCCTGAGCCGGCGGGCGACCCCCTGCCAGGAGGCAAGGAGGGCTGCCGCCGCCGCGACGTCGGATTTCGGCGCCCCGGCGGCAAACCGCCGTAACCGCTCCAGGAGCGTGGCTGAGCGGGGGCCCGAGTCTGCGACGGCAAAGAGCCGGGCATCGGAGATCCCGAAGTAGGGCGACCGCAGGGCGCCGTAGAGCGCCACATCGTCACGTTCGTTCTCGAGGATTCGGAGGATATTGTAGAGGTCGTAGACCTCCTGCCGCCGGTAGAACCCGAGCCCGGCATAGACGTGGTAGGGGATGCCGTAGCGCCGGAGCGCCCACTCGTAGTAGATGAGGTTTGTCCGGCGCTCAAGGAGGATCGCGATATCGCCGTACCCGGCCGGGCGGCGGTCGCCGTCCCGAACGATCGGCTTCTCCCCGGCCTCAACCATCCGCTGGACCTTCCGGGCGACCGCCTCTGCCGACGCCCGGCGGCCGGCATCCCTGGGTTCTGTCTTCGGGCAGAGGAGGATCTCGACCGATCCGGCATCGCTCGTCCTGCTCGCCCGCAGCGGCTCGTAGGCAAACTCCCAGGGCCGGGCGCTCCCGGCCATCAGGGCGGCGAAGATGTAGTTGACGAACCCCACGACCTCGGGCGTGCTCCGGAAGTTGACGTCCAGCCTGACCTCCTCACCGCCGAGCCTCTCCTCGATGACGTCCCGCGTCCGTTTGAACTGGGTTACGTCAGCGTCCCGGAAGAGGTAGATGGACTGCTTCGGGTCGCCGACGACGAAGAGTTTTCCCCTCTCAGCCGCAAGCCCCCCGAGGATCGCGGCGATGATGGCGGCCTGGGCCGGATCGGTGTCCTGGAACTCGTCGACCAGGACGAACTCAAACCTGCTCCGGAAATGCGCCTCAACGATATCGTCGCGGTCGCGGAAGAGGCGGCGGGTAAAGAGGATAAGGTCCGAGAAGTCAAGCGCCCCCCGCCTCGCTTTTGCGGCGTCCACAGCCTCCGCGAAGACCGAGAAGACCGTCCCCAGACTGTGGAGGAAGTCGAGCGTCGCCCGCGTGAAGGCATCGTCAGGGTCGATGGAGAGCCCGAAGGTTCCGGCGCGGGGTTTGGTGAGGTCATGCAGGGTCCGGTAGGCCTCCCGGACCGCATCAAGGTCCCGCTCGTCCCAGTTCCCCTTCCTGCCCATCCTGGCCGTGAACCGGCGGTCGTCGTTGATCGCCGCGACCGCGGCAACGGCGCGGCAGGCCTCGTCGCCCGGTCGCTCAGGCGCAAGCGACGGGAGGTACGGCTCGATGGCCCGGAGGTAGGCCATCGCCGGGTCGGCATCCCCCGGGTAGCGGGCCGCACAATCGGCGAGCACTGCGATGCTCGGGCGTGCGGCCGACAGGAAGTCCTGCACGACCTCCTCCTTGCGCTGCCTGAGGATCTCCTGCCACGCGGCAATCACCGCCCCCTCGTCCTGCTCGAGCGCGGCAAAGAACTCCTCTGCGGCCGCACGTTTCTCGTAGAGCCGGATGAGGTAGTTCTTCAGTTCGTAGGCGCCGATCGCCCGGAGGGTGCAGACCAGGGCGTCACGGCAGGCCTCGGGGGGTTCGCCGTGGATGAGATCGTCCATCGCCTCTTCCCGGAGCCGTCGAGCCTCCCGCTCATCGAGGACCGAGAACCCCGGCTCGACGCCCGCTTCAAGCGGGAACTCCCTGAGCACCCGGGCGCAGAAGGCGTGAAACGTCGAGATGTTCGCCGAGAGCAGGTCGTCGCGGACGGCGTCCCACTCAGGGCCGCTCTTCTCTGCAAGCGCGTCCCTGACCCGTTCACGCATCTGCTGTGCCGCCTTCTCGGTGAACGTCAGGGCAAGGATACCCGCGACGCCGCCTCCCTCCCCGGACTCGATCAGGTCGACGTACTTCCTGACGAGGACGTGCGTCTTCCCGGTCCCCGCACCGGCGGTCACGCACTTGCTCGTCCCGTGGTCGAGGGCGGCCCGCCTCTGCCGGTCAGTGAGCCCCATCGAACCCCTCCCCGCAGGATGAGAACTCCCGCAACCCATCAAACCTGCAGACCGTCGCAAAACCACAGTATCCCGGGCAGGGGCCGGCGTCCTGCCGCGGGGGGAACCGCCCGTTCCGTATACCGTGCAGGTAGTCTCTCACCCGGGCGAGGGAGGCGTCGACCAGCGCCCTGACGTCCTCGACGCCGCTGTTCCGGGTCCCGGGATAGACCGCAAAGTGGTCTTTTTGGCCCGCATCCCAGAAGACCGGCCGGGCCCGGACCTCGCCCCGCCGGACGGTGTAGTAGGCGCCGGCCGCCCCCGAGAGCCCGGTGAGGGTCTCGACCGCCCTGATGTAGAGCGGGAGCTGGAGGGCTTTTCCCGCCATGACGTCCGCAAGGTTCGGGTGCGAACTGCCGGTCTTGTAGTCGGTGATCATGAACGCCCCGTCGGGAGCGACGTCGATCCGGTCGATCCTGCCCCGGAGCAGGATCGTCTCCTCCGGTCCTTCGCCGAGCCGTATCGGAACTGCGTCGGTTGCCCCCTCCCCGACCGGGAGCCCGAACGAGAACTCAAACGCCCGGGGGGAGAGGGGCGATGCCGCAAGCCTCAGTTCGTTCTCGATGAACCGCTCAAGCAGCCCCCGACCGGCAAGCGGGGACCCGAGCAGGAACTCCTTCTCGACCGCCCACGCCGGGCTCCTGAGGCTGACCTGCTCCGCCTCCTCCCTCCCGATGGCAAGGATCCACCGGAGGGCTTCGGGGTGGTTCTCGTCGGTGAGGGGGCCGTGCCCGTCCCGCTTCCAGCCAGCGTAGAACCGGTGTGCTATCCGGTGGACGAGGCTCCCCCGCTCCCGGGCGGTCAGGTCGGGGTCTGGGGAGGCGAGCGGTTCAAGCGCGAGGACGTCTCCAAGGTAGAACCGGAAGGGGCAGTCCGCGTAGGTCTCAAGCGCGGTCGGCGAGTAGACGGCATCATCCCCGAACCTCGGGGTGAGCGCCGCCACGGCCTCAGGGTCGTCGCAGAGCACGCCGTCGTACGGGGAGTCGCAGGGACCCCGGCGGTGGTAGTTCTCGATGTTGAGCCTGCGGGCCGCTTCACGGACGGCCGACGGCGGGAGGATGGCGGCCGCCTCATCGAACCTGGCCCTGGCGATCAGCGCCCCGGCCTCTGCCGCCGCCGCGAGGCGTGATGCGCTGAATGACTCCGCGCCCCAAGTGCCGGGGGCTGCGGCATCCCTGACCGCATCGATGAAGGAGGAGCGTATCGCCGGGGCCCCGCCGTCGGCTGCCGGGAAACTGAGGCAGACCCGGTCCCGGGCGGCGAGGAGGGCCGCGGTGAAGTAGTAGCGCTCTTCCCGGAGGATATCGGCCCGCGACCGCGTCCCGAGCCGCCGGGTCTCAAGGTCGGTGGCAAACGGGAGCCGGGTCGTCAGGCGTGGCATCGCCCCCTCGACGAGGCCGGCGATGAAGAGGTGCGGGATGGTGAGGTGCGCCGTCTCCCTGATGCCGATGACCTGGACCGCGTGCCTTCTGTGGCGACTCCCGGAGCCCGTCCCGGCGACAAGGAGCGAGAGCACCGAGAGGAACTCAGCAGGCCCCACCTCCCTCTCCGGGAGTATCAGGGCCGTTGCCTCCAGTGTATCGAGGACCCGGAAGAATGCCGCCCGGTCGCGGGCCTCCCGCTCAAAGAGGACCGGATCGCCCCCTTCCGGCATCACCGGGCAGCCCCACCGGGCAAGGAGCGACCGGTACGCGGCAAGGTGCCCCGTGATCGTCTTTGCGCCCCCAAGGGTCAAAAGATCGGCAAAGAGAGCCCTGAGCCCCTCCCGCACCCCGGCGATCACGGTGAGCGTCACCTCGTGGCGGCGCCGGACCCCCTCCGGGGTGCCGGGCATCGCGATCTCCGCTTCAAGGCTCCCGGCAAGGAGTGCGAGCCGTTCGTCCCAAGCGTCGGCGCCCCCGGTGATCCGGGCCTCCCGGGAGAGGACGTCGACGACCGATCCCGCAGGGAACTGCTCCCCGATGTATGGGGAGTTGAGGAGGGCGACGACGTCCTCACGGCGGTATCCGTGGACAGGGACGGCGATGACGGCGAGGAGCGCCCGGGCAAGCGGGGACCCGATGAGCGCCGTCCCCCGCGAGGAGGCATACGGTATCCCGAAGTCGGGGAAGACCTCCTCCACATACGCCATCGCCGCCGGGAGGTCGGGGAAGGCAACCGCAATATCACCGGGCGGGACGCCGCCGGCGATGAGGTCCCGGACCTCCTGCGCAACCGCCCTGACCTCATCGAGCCGGTCCTTTCGGGCGGTGATGCAGATGTCCCCTCCGCAGTCCCAGGTTGCACGGCCGGAGAAGAGGCCGGCGATCCGGCTCTTTGCCGCAGAGCCGTCGACCACGTCCGGGCGGACCCATGCCCCGTCGTCGATGAAGACCGCGGGGTTGTCGGCCCACGGGACCACGTAATGGAACTCGGGAGCCCGCTCCCGGATGGCGAGGATGAGGTCCCGCTCGAGCGGCACCGGCTCGTAGAGCCCGTAGATGAAGACCGGGCCGGTGCGGTCCCGGCCGCCCCCGGCGAGCCACCGGGCGGCCCGGGCAAGGAGGGTGCTTTCATCGACGAGGTCGTGCTCGTCCAGGAACCGGAGGTACGCATCGAGGACAAGCCCGATCTCAGCGCTCTTTGCGCCCTGGAGGTCGCCGAGCGCCGCCGGATAATCCACCTTCCGCGTGGTGAGGACCTCAACGAGCGTCGCCAGCTCATTGACGACCCCGGACCCCGGCCGGTCCCCCCTGACGAGGAGCGGGAGGTCGGCGGCCCGGGTGGCGAGGATATCGGCGATGATGAGCCGGGACTGCGCCCCGGTAATGAGGCTCTCGGTCTTTGCGTGATCCTCAAAGACCCTCCGGGCGAACCCGGCAAGTGTGGTGACCGCGTCGCCGAAGATGGGCGTGCCTTCAGCGATGAGGCGATGAGCGATATCGTCGGCGAGGCGCGACGTCGGGACAATGAGAACAGTTCCCCCAGGGTCCCAGGCGGCGGCTTCCCGGAACCCCGCAATGACCTCATCCAGGCCTTCGCCCGGAAGACGGCGGTACAGGACGGCAGGACACATCCATCAATCTCTCCTGGGAAGAGATTACAGGGTTAACCCGGATGAGTGTTGTTATTTGGTTCTCGGGGCGGCTGCCGGGGGAACCACTGATTTTCGGATGTGGAGGATCGCCGGCCGCCCGCAGGAGGATGCGAAGGACGCAAAGGGAGGGTGCGACGCGGTCTCGCGCACTTCTGTGTGAGGCAACCCATGCTGCGTGGAGAAAACCGCCTTTCCCCCCGGCTCACCCGGGCAGTGGACCGTGGTGGCTATCACCCCCGGGGTGGGGGCAGGGGAGGGGGCAAGCCCCCTCCCCGCAGGCGGCGGAACTCGCAGAACCCCCACTCCGCCCGGGGACGATGAACTCCCGGAGCGAACCGGTCGGGCTCTCACCGATTGCCCCCCGACAAGGATCACGACCGTTTTCTGAGGAGGTGGACGATTGACCACAGACCGGTCAATAATACCCCAAACCGACGTTCGTCTCCTGAATTGGACGGTATCCTCACGAGTCTCCATACCGAACGTTAGCGCCAATGGGGCAGACCCCCTCCCGCCGTTGTGATAGCCACCACGGTCCACCGCCTGGAGCCAGGGGCCCGAAAAACCCGGTCCGCCGGTCCCCCACTTACTACACAATCCTGCAGTGCCCTCTTCCGTGTTTGGCGAGGTACTGCTGGTGATACTCCTCGGCCCGCCAGAACGTTCCCGCAGGCTCGATGGCGGTGACGATGGGGCGCCTGAACCTCCCCGAACGTTCCACCTCCTGCTTCGACGCCCGTGCTGCTGCCTCCTGCTCCGGGGTGTGATGGAAGATCACCGATCGGTACTGCGTCCCGATGTCGGGCCCCTGCCGGTTGGGCGTGGTGGGGTCGTGGATGCTCCAGAAGAGGTCGAGGAGATCCCGGTATGACACCTGCGCGGGGTCGTAGGTCACCTCCACGACCTCCGCATGCCCGGTCCTCCCGGTGCAGACGTCCTCGTAGGTCGGGTTCGCGAGAGTGCCCCCCATGAACCCCACCGCCGTATCCACAACGCCGGGCAGGTGCCGAAACGCCTCCTCAACACCCCAGAAACAACCTGCGCCAAAGGTGGCCTTCTCTGATGTCATGGCATGGTCTTCACCCGATCTTTTGCAAAAACCTATCGATGCTGCCCGTGGAAGGAAGATACTTATCTCCCATCGGCGATATCTACTCCCATGACTCTCGAATCTGATGCCGTAGAGACGGTTGCCCGGTTGATGGCACTCTCTGCACGCACCGCCCCGAAGGCACGGGGCACAGACGTGATCAAGACCCTGCTCGTCACCGGAGAGGATCGGCCGGTACTCGCACGGGCGATGCGGGAGTTCGGCGAGAAGCACAATGCGCCGTTTTTTATCAGGGATGCGGGCAACATCGAGGCGAGTGACGCCTGTCTCATCATCGGCGCGCTCCTGGCCGATGCCGTAGGCCTCGACTGCGGCGGGTGTGGGTATCCCACCTGTGCGGAGATGCTCAAAGCACAGGGTGAGAGACCCCATAGGGTCACCCCGTTCGGCGGCCCGAACTGTGCCGTCAGGATGGCGGACCTCGGTATTGCGGTCGGTTCTGCGGCGAAGACCGCAAGCATCCACAACGTCGACAACCGGGTCATGTACACCGCCGGCGTCGGCGCGCTCTCGCTTGGGTGGCTGGAGGGATGCGGCGTTGCGTATGGCATTCCGCTCCGGGCATCTGGAAAGGATATCTTCTTTGACCGCACACGGTAACCAGATACAGCATGGGCACCATGAAGATCAGGGGAGGGGATCTCGACCTCGTCGAGTACGAGTTCACCTCCTTCTCGCCCGGTGAGAATATCAGGCCGTGCGGCCTTCAGAAGGACTACAACCTTTCGCCGGTTTCCGGCATCGTCGTCGTTGATGCTCCCGCCCGGATCCACCTCACCGTGCTTGATATGAACCGGTTCTCCCCGGACCGCCCCGGGGGTGGCGGCATCGGGTTTGCCATCAGGACCTACTGCACCGCCAAGGTCGAGTGCACGGCGTCGGGACTCGAGATCGACTACACCCGTGAACCGATCCTCCGGCACTTCGTGGAGGTCTTCAGGCACGTCGTCGGTTACACCGGGGGATTCCGGGTTCGTGCGCGTGACCACATGCACGAGCATGTGGGGCTTGGGTCCACGAGCACCATTCTCATCGCGGTCGCAAACGCCCTCAACACCGCGGTGGGATCACCGCTGACCTCTGACCAGCTCCGCCTGCTCCTCGGCAACAACTTCGTCGAGGAGACCGAGGCCGGGAACGTCGCGTTCGGGTTCGAGACCGGTGTCGGCCCGGCAGCCAGCACCTACGGCGGGATGGCGGTGATGGGCGATGAACTGACGCTTGTCTACCGGCACGCCTTTGCGGAGGGGGAGCGGGTCTACATCGCCATCCCGCCTTCCGGCGTCTCGTCGGCGGGAGAAAAGGAGTTCGATCTCCTGATGAACAAGGCCCGGACCCTCGACTACCGCGACCGCACGTTGAAGTCGTATCTCATCATGATGGACCTCATTCCGGCGCTGGAACAGGGTGACCTTGTAAAGATCGGCGACGTGATCTGGGAGATCGAGTTCCGGGGTTCAAAACGCGCCGAGGTCGAGCACCACGGGTTTGAGCTCTACCGCTACATGGCGGCGCTCCGGAACGCCGGTCTCGAGTTCGTTGGCATGAGTTCGGTCGGCCCTTCCATCGCCATCATCACCGGCCGCCCGGAGGATGAGGTTGCGGCAATCCTCTCGTCGGTGGGCCTCAGGATCGCGATCGCAACAGAGGTCGACAACGAGGGGCTGAAGATCCGTGTGGAAGAGAGGGCATAGCGGGCTCCCGGGAGCCCGCTATCTCTTTGACTGCTCATTTTTCGTGAAAATTGGCGGTTCCCGCAGTCCCATCGTGTTCCGGGGAATGGCATCACGTTTTGGGCTTCCCTCATGTCCGCTAACGTCAGGTCTGGAGATTCACGAGGATAGCGCTCAATTCTGAAGACGAAGGGCGATTTGAGGTACTGTTGGTTGGTCTGCGGTCAATCGTCTTCCTCCCCGGAAAACGGTCGTGCTCCTTGTCGGGGGGCAATCGATGAGGACACGACCGGTTCGCTCTGGGAGTTTATCATGCCCCGGACAGGTTTTTCCCTGGGGAACGCCCGGGCGCTGCTCCCGCCCCCTAGTGGAGCATCTCATCTACTATTGTCCATGAAGACCTCCCCGGGTTGGCGACCGGGAGGCTCACCTGCTCTGTTCTATCGTGCCTCGAATCCGGCTTGTGCGGGGAGGGGGC